>NZ_JAIWNS010000163.1 GCF_020216685.1 Methanospirillum hungatei
TCAGATTCTTTTGTTCAAAACGGACATGCATTGCGCGGAGTTTGATCTGGAAGCTGGTTTACTTCTTTTACCTTCAAAGTCACTTCTTCATGAATTACTCGAACGTTTTAGAAAAATGCGAACAACCAATACATAAGGCTATAAATTATTTTTGTAAAAACTCCCAAATAAAGGATATAAAATATCAGAAAATACCAGAAAGATAAGGAGTGTCTCTGCTTACTGATGATAATAATCTCACCATAATTTTTTCTCAAATCTGCACAGGAAATATATCTATTCATTTGTGATGATTAGTACAGGATGTATCTTCTTTTATGTCCCTGTATAAAAAATCCGGAACTCCGAGCACGAGGAATCACTCATCAAAAAGATTTAGATGCATTTTCTCAGGTTTTATTGCGATGTGAAACGTTTAAAATACCTGTAAAAATGCTTCCCTGTGCAGAGACAATGTATCTTGGACCTGACCATGAGCCAGGGCATTATCTTGGTCGATTGGACAATCCGGATTTTTCAGATCTTGTATACAGACTTGAATCCAAAGTTCGTGAAGATTGGAAAAAAGATGGTCGGCCATATGCAATCATCGGAGTTGATTCATCTCCGGTTTGTGGGGTGCGAAAAACCTGGTATGGATCGGTTCATGGCTCTGACGGAAAGATATCAGGTAGAGGGTTTTTTCTAAACCGTTTTTCAGATATACTGGCCTTTGATGTCTTTGAAGCAGCCTGTTGGAAAGTGTATCTTGCTGCACCTTTATTTTCCGAAGCTGAGTGTGATTTCAATAGAAAAGTAGCGGATATATTAACTGGTTATGCCATGCAGGTTCATCTTCCCCAGGATTGTGGAGATTCGGAGCATTCACGGGAACTGTCTATTCAAAGAGAAATATTTGATAAAAATGTACAGGCTATTCACAATGCCGATATTGTTGTTGCTGTAATAGACGGTGCTGATGCAGATTCTGGAACTTCATGGGAGATTGGCTATGCATATGGAATTGGGAAAAAAATAATTGCACTTCGAACAGATTTCAGACATGTTGGTCATAATGAGATGGTAAATTTAATGCTTGAGCAGTCATCCGAAGTCGTGAATGATATACCATCGCTAATTCAGGTTTTCCCATGTCCTATCCCGGTTCGATCAATAAAAGAACAAAATGTATGAGTTTTTATATGTCTGTTCATTCAAAAAGAGCGAAATGACAGAGTTCTGGACTGTTTGTATTGAGTATAAAATTCGTCAGAATATTATTGATGATTTGACCTCATGTCTATTTCCCTTCATCAGTTCCGGTACAATAGGTCTGAATCATTTTTAGTGCACACAAGGATCCACACATGGTACAATTTGTATCATTAGGAATACCTCGGCCTGCTTCTTCAGGGTCCAGAGCAAATGCTGCCTGTTCCTGAAAATTCATCTGCGCTCTTTTCTCTGCGATATGTTTGTCCTGTTCAGACAATCCATACTTCATCGAATCTCCAATATGGGCAGCAATCCGGAATGCCATGAGCCCTTCTCTAACCTCATCAGGAGTCGGGAGACTTTTATGTTCAGCCCTGGTGATGTAACAGAGATAATCTGCCCCGGCTCCTGCGGCAAATGTGGCGCCAATCGCACCGGTAATATGATCATATCCCATGCCAACATCAGCTGGAAGTGGTCCTGCTACAAAGAGGGGATATTTTGTCTTATCTTTGTAATGCCTGATACTTTCAGGGATTTTATCAGCCCTGATATGTCCTCCGGCCCCCTCAATAATAACCGAAACTCCTTTTTGATGAGCAATGTGTGCCAGCCTGATATTCTCACTCAACTCAAGACTCTGTGCGTTATCCCACTCATCATGGATACATCCTGATCTCATGGTGTTTCCAAGAGAAAGTACTATGTTTTTCGATTTTAATATGTCAAGAATCTCATTGAAATGGGTAATATAGGGATTTTCCTGTTTATTTTTCAACATAAATGAAGCCATCATTGCACCTCCTTTGGAAACAACTCCCATTATCCTGGAGCAAACCTTCATCGCCTTTACAGTCTCTATTGAGGAGCAATGAAGAACCATCGATGAAATCTCTTCTTTGACTTGTTCTTTCAGGTTTTCGATAATAAGATCCTCTGTGATATCATCAAGAGAATTTTCTGCAACCGCCTGGTACAGAGGGACTGTAGTTATGGGAAGTGATGTGACATCACGTATTGATTTTCGAATTTCCGGAATATCTCCAGCGGTTGACAGATCCGTTATGGTGTCTGCGCCATACTGTTCTGCAATTTTTGCTTTCAGTATTTCTTCTTCAGGAACACAATGACCGGATGATGTACCCAGGTTTACATTTATTTTCGTTCTGACTCCTTCTCCGATTGCAACCCCCGTATTGCCTCTGTGCATGATTACAATAGATCCATTTTCTATACCTTTTTGAGCAAATTCGTATGTTCGACCCTCAAGTTCTGCAATTTTTCTGATTATTTCACTCTTCATTTCATCTTCCGGTTTTTTGTAATAGTATCAACAGTATAGTTACGTGCACCAGATCTATTTGATTTTGGTGCATATCGCCCTCATGATCCAATTATGCGATTTTAATTCTTTAGTGCAATAAGAAATTAAAATAATAGCGATTTCAATTTTATAGTGTACATACGGATAGATGATCCCCTCCCACTCGGGTAAAAAGCCAAGGTAACTATTTCCAATTGAATGAGTCGAAACACTTAAGGTGCACCACGAACAAATAGTAATGGTGCACTATCTTTCTCACCGCGAAACATGCACCTGGGATAGTCTCTTCTGTACAGATATGTTCTGGTAACCCCGGAATAATCGTACAGATTTCTAATGTTGGTTTGAATGCCGATGTTGTATGAATTTTCAAGATTTTAATTCTGTTAATATGGCAGATTTTTCCTGATATGCTATTACTCTGATAATGGGGCAATAATGACACAGGGATCGGTCCTGGAACTTATCCGGCAGATAGAAAATGAATCATGCGTATTGACAAAACCTGAACGTGCTCTTCTTATAACAGATGGATCTGTCACCCGGCTTTTGGAGGCTTTTATAAATGCGCCTATTGGTGTCAGAACTGTTCAGCAGAACATAGTTCCTGCATCAGAAAAAATTGCAGAGTATCTTGAGATTCTACCCGGAGAAGATGTGAATTTTCGGGAAGTCTATCTCTATAATAAAAATAATGACCGTCTTTTGATACATGCCATCTCATATGCACCATTGAAACATCTTCCACCCGGGGCAATGACCCGGCTTATGAATGAAGATGAGCCTATTGGTGTTATCATGCGTGATGAGAAGATGGAGTCAAGAAGAGAGATCCTGTCAATACAAAAGAGTTTATTTCCTTCTGAATGCCAGATCCCAAATAAAAAAACCCGTCATTGTCTGAGTAGATCATACCGGATAATACATAATTCACGTCCTATCTTTTATATTGAGGAACAAATTCCCTCTCCTCTTTTTATAGAAGATTCTACTGTCAGAGTAGTCACTCCTTCCCGTCTTCATATCGGACTTCTTGACATGAATGGTTGTGGAGGCAGAGTTGATGGTGGTGCAGGAATTACTCTGAAATATCCCGGCTTTATCTTTGAAATATCAGAGTCAGATACATTCTCTCTGACATCACAAGAACCTGGGGTATCACATCAGGTGCAGCCAATCCTTGAAAAATTAATCTTCAATGGATTGTCAATACCTCCGGTACATATTCATATTCAGCAATTCATTCCCTTTCACTCTGGTCTGGGGAGCGGAACCCAGGCAGCACTTGGAATAGCGGCAGGGATAGGGGCATTTACTGAACAAAGCATGAGTGCAGATGATCTGATCGCCATATCGGGAAGAGGCGGGACATCCGGGATCGGAACAAGAGCCTTTTTCATGGGAGGATTCATTGTTGATGCCGGTCACCGGTTTGGGCCGGGTAGAAAAAAAGATTCGTTTGCACCATCTGCCTTATCTTCTGGTGCAGGTCCTGCTCCCCTGGTCGGCCGGTATGATATTCCGAACGATTGGAATTTTGTGCTGGCAATACCAGAAGGATTGTCAGAAATCCATGGGCAGTTTGAACATGATGTGTTTCAGACCTTCTGTCCTGTCCCTCAACATGAGGTTCAGATTCTTTCTCACATTCTTCTTATGAAACTGATCCCTTCAGTGGTGGAAGAAGATTTGGAACAGTTTGGTGAGGCAATAAATGAATTTCAGAATTATGGGTTTAAGAAATGTGAGCTGAGTCTTCAGCCACCGGTTATCAGGGAAATTATGGATGCTATGATTGATGCCGGTGCAGCCGGGGCTGGTATGAGTTCATTTGGACCGGTTGTGTATGGAGTATGTGATTCGCATACGAATGCAATTCGATCAGCTGCTCAGAAGATCATGAACCAGGAGAATGGTGGAAGAACAATCTGCACCAAAGGAAATAACAATGGGGCAGAAATAGAAAGAAACGGATACAAATTACAGATAAATCATTGATAACCTGTTTCATGTATCAGCCTGAAAATATCGGACAAGAAATTTCCTGACCTTTTCAGATTCAATAAATCCTTTATCAAGTTCATCAACCAGAGAATCGATAATATGTACCTGCTCAGCAATTCTGGTGCTTTCAGGGGTTTCAGAGAATGATGCAAGTGTCAGGATGACACTTAACGGATTACGTATCCGATCATTTAAAATTGCAAACTGTTCGATATTCCTATTGATCTGTTCAAATGCATTCATCTGGAGTTGCCTGATTTTAACCCGGTCTGAAATATCCCTTGAGATCTGAATTATGAACTCTTCGTTTCGGATTTTTACAACAAGAGCTGTTATCTCGACAGGGATGATTGTTCCCTCTTTTGTCACTTCTGAAAATTCTGCGGTCTGAACTTGTGATATTCTAAAATTTTTAATAAATGACAAAAACCGTCCAAACTCTTCAGGGGGGAGAATGTCTGCAGGTGATAGTGTCAGAAGTTCCGCCTGGGTATATCCCAGCCTTTTTACCGATGATGAATTTACTTCGATAAAGTGCCCCGGATAAAATGACTCATCAACCGGATACATAGCGACAGAGTCAAATAGATTTTCAAAAATAATTCTGAACCGCTCCTCTGTCCGGATCAAGAGTTCTTCAGTCTTTTTCCATCTGGTGATTTTCCGGAAATACCCCATCTTCCAGGGGTAATCAGAACCATTCTTCTCAAGAAGGGAAAATTCTACAGACTGTCCCTTTCCAGGTCCGGAAAAAATATAAAGATCTTTGTCTTTCAGGGTGGAAGAAATTAGGTGATATCCATTCGGTGATATATTATCAGCGTTTTTTATTACCGGAAGAACAACTTCCTCGATGAATTCATCAAATGGTCTGCCGACGTAATTTTCTCTGGTGACAGGAAATAACTGAGAAATACCTTTGTTCAGGTGGCAGATGATATCGGATGTGTTCAGAATTATAATACCATCCTCTATCCCGGAGGTGAGCTCATACCAGATCTGATATAAACTCTCTGATGAATCCATATGTGATCAACCATTTGTGACTGAATCTATTTATGGAACATCTATTCCATCCTTTGACATATAATATAATTCCATGATTCTCATACCTGCATCTTTATGATTCCATTCTCGTATATGGTTAGGATATAATATGGCATCACCTGACATTGAGACTGATCTTATCTATACATTGAAAAAAGAAGCCGGTTCTGCTCTCCCCATTGATATCTGGTATGAGGGAGAAATTTGGATTTTTCATCCGATAGGTTCTATTGATACCACAACATCATCTGACCTTGAAGGAACATTGATGGAAGGAATTAATCAGGGAATGCGTTGGATTATTCTGGACCTGAGCGACGTGCGGTATATTTCAAGTGCAGGTATCCGTGTTTTTATTGCTGCAGCCAAGACTCTGAAGGAAAAGAAAGGTGAGCTTCGGTTCTCTACCCCAAATAGAAATGTATCAGATATCCTCCGGTTATCAGGGTTGTTAAAAATTTTTAAAGTGTATCCAGATAATGCAGCAGCAATCCGGTCATTCACCGCCAAATAAAATTGGTTGAAAATGTTTGTTTACCTATACTTTTCCAACATCATGCAGGTATTCAAAATCGATATGACCGTTATACGGATCGGTCTTTAATAATTTCACCATCACTTTTTGCCCTACTTTAAGACCTGATTCCCTTCGCATCACTCTTCCTTCTGCGGGGGGGCTTATAAGCCTGACATATGTTCCTTTTTCTGATGCACCGGTCACAAACCCCTCAAAAGTCTCTCCAATCCTTGGTTTTAAAAGAACTGCTGCGGCTGATTTTCTCATAAACCGTTCAACTTTATTTGCTGCCTTTTCCCGACCCGAGAGCCATTCTACTTTTTCATCAAGTTCCCTGACATGATAGGGGGATTTGGTTCCCAGAAGAACAGACTTGATAAGCCGCTGGATAATAAGATCAACATATCTCCGGTTTGGAGCGGTGCCATGCGTGTAATCGGTGACTGCAAGTGCAAAGTGTCCGATAGGAGTCTTCCCGGGAATGAAAGGAACATATTCTCCTGAACCCATGAGTTTTACAACCGTGAGAGAGAGATCCGGAAATCGTTCAGGATCTGCTTCACGCTGTATTGTCAGGAAAGATGAAAGGGATTTAGCATCCGGATTGAAGGGAAGTTTCTCTCCGTATTTCGCAGCAACAAGCCGAATCTCCTCCCAGTACTTAGGAACCCTGACGACCCGTTGTATCATGGGCAGACCGGCGTTCTCAAGAAAAGTTACCATCGTTCCGTTTGCAGCAACCATGAACTCTTCAATTAGACAACGGGCAGCATTTTGTTCCTGGATAACCAGGTCTGTAACTGTATCACCATCAGACACCACCTGAGCCTCAAGGGTTTCAAGGTCCAGGGCACCTTGTCTTCTTCGATGAGTCCGAAGGCGTACTGCAGCTTCATGTTGCAGTTCCAGTTGCTTTTTCAGACCCTCTGTCTCTGCAACCCGTGGAGGAACCGGAATCTTACCTTCCAGCCAGTCTCCGATCTCTTCATACACAAGTTTCGCCTTATTCCGAACCACTCCCTGGTAAATATCCCCTGGTCTGACTTCCCCATCCGGAAGAACCATGAATTCAATAATTATTGCATAACAATCCTGACCTGGAAGAAGTGAAGTAATCCCTTTACAAAGCCGGTCGGGGAGCATATGAAAAGTTACAATTCCTGGATAAACCGATGTTCCATTATGTCCTGCATGGTTATCGATTGAGGAATTCTTGGTCACATAATGATCTACATCTGAAATGCCCACTTTCACATGAATCTCACCATGTTCCCCTTCTTTCACAAACTCAATCTGATCAAGGTCTTCTGAATCCACATTATCAATAGAGCTCCAGAGAAGCCCCCGGAGGTCTTTGACTCCTTTTTTAATTTTTATATGATGTTCTGGGGATAAGTGATTCGTTTCATGGATGACTTCACGGGGAAACCGGGGAGTAAACCCATACCTCTCCATAGTCTCCCATGCGATGGATTTCAGATCAACATGCTGATGTTTCATGGTATAGTCCTGATAGAGGAATCATACCCGGCCGTTAATATCAGTTCGCATTTATGCCAGGGGATCAGTTTTCTGTTTTCACATCCTATTATCTGGTATGAAACAGTCAATCGGGAAAAAACCAGCAATCATTCCAACTCCTGTTCTCATTATCGGAACGTATGATACTGCCGGAAAAGCAAATGGCATGACTGCAGCATGGGGCGGAGTCTGTAGTTCAGATCCTTTAAGCATTTCATTTTCCGTTCAAAGGACCCGCCATACTCATCAGGCCCTGATGGAAAAGAAAGAATGCACTATTAGCATACCTTCAACAGCCCATGTAAAAGAGGCTGATTATTTTGGTCTATCATCAGGAAGAGATCGGGATAAATTTTCTGATACCGGTCTTACTCCGGTTCGTGCCCCTTCGGTACATGCCCCCTATGTTGGTGAATTTCCCATCGTCATCGAATGCCGGATCACACATGTCGTTGATGTCGGAGTACATGATCTCTTTGTTGCTGAGGTTGTGGATGTTCTGATTGATGACTCATATCTGACAGCAGATGGAAGGCCTGATCTGCAGGAAGCACCTTTCTTCTTTTATAACCCCCTTGACCGGTCATACTACAAAACCGGTGAATATCTGATGCAGGGTTTTTCAACCGGTAATCTCTTCAAATAACTTTTTATGAGAGATTTAGGGCACTCCACTCCTTAATAAAGTGATCAGGGTTTTCCTGATTCTTCCTCATCAAGAAAGACAGGGACAGTGGAAAACCGGTTTACATCAAAAACTCCTCTGGTTGTTACCCGTAATTCTGGAATTACTGATAATGCCAGAAATGAGAGGTACATGAAGGGATCCCGTATCGCACCACAGGCTGTTGTGAGGCGATGAATCCTCTCTAATACACTATATACATCTTCATAGGGTAATTCTGACATTAATCCTGCCAGAGAGAGGGGTAAACATGCCTCCTCATCTCCATCCCGTATAACCATAGCTCCTGAATTCTTTATTACGGAATCAATCGCTGATATGATCTCACCATCACTGGTACCAACCGCGATGATATTATGGGAATCATGCGAAACACTTGATGCCATTGCTCCACGGGTAAGTCCAAGACCTTGAACCAGTCCTACGCCGATAGTCCCCGGATAATAGCGTGAAAAGACGACAATTTTTAATATATCTCTTTTGAGATCAGGAATATCCTCACCTGACAGCTGAAGATACTCTGCCTTCGTTCCAATCTGTCCTTCCTGTATCCGGACAACCCGTGCGGTGCCTGATCCGGTTATTCTGATATCTTCAATAGAGGGGGTTTTTGCATGAAATGGCCAGTTTTTTATCGTATGTTTTTTTTCGGATCTGAACTGTTCTGGTAATACGAGTTTTCCGTTTTTATAAGTGGAATGGACAGTGCATCTCTTTACATCTTCAATAACACAGAAATCAGCAATACGACCCGGACTTATGGCACCTCTATCATACAAACGAAACCGTTCTGCTGGTGAGAGCGTTGCCATTCTGTATGCAAGTTCCGGTTCACATCCAAATTCAATTGCTTTTCTGATACAATCATCAATATGGCCAGATGTTACCAACATATCTGCATGGCGATCATCGGTGCAAAAGCTACAGCGTGATGAAGAACATGCGTTTACCAGAGGGATGAGCGTCTGCAGATTTCGTTCAGTCGATCCTTCCCTGATAAAGAGGAACATGCCTTTCAGTAATTTTTCTTTCCCTTCGCTCAATATCGTGGTTTCATGATCGCTTTGAAGTCCGGTGGAAATATACTGATCCAGCATTGGCCCGGTCAGAAAAGGTGCATGTCCATCACGGATGGGAGTCAGAGTAAGTTTATCCATAACGAGGGGATCCTCTGACAACACGCCGGGTACGTTCATCATTTCACCAAGGCCCAGAACACCATCTTTACCGATAAAGGGTCGGAGCAGATCAGCCGTGAGTGTCATTGCACATTCATCAAGTGGGGTGGCAGGTACACAGGACGGCAGCATAACCATGATATCCAATGGCAGATCTGCATGTGCCTGAAGCATATATTCAATTCCTGCAGTTCCACTTACATTCGCAATCTCGTGAGGATCTGCAACAACCGTGGTTGTTCCGTGCTTCATAACCAGCCGTGCATATTCATACGGGGTGAGTAATGAACTTTCAATATGGACATGAGCATCGATAAAACCAGGGCAGACATAGGAGGATTTGAGGTCTACCTCTTCTTTTCCTGTATATCCCGGACCTGTACCGATTATTATCCCATTTCTGACCGCAAAATCCTCATGTACCCATTCGCAGGTATATGGATTGAACATAGTCCCGTTTTTAAATACTACATCTGCTGATTCTTCCCATGTGGTCATAGAATAAGTAATTCCCCCTGAATAGAAATACTGGTCATTCTGTGAAATTAGATATTACGGTTTTTTGTCATTCAGAACTCTGTGTGATACCAACAATCATGGAATACTGATCTGGAAGAGATAAGCAGAATTTATTAAGGAAAAAAACAGAAAACCATATCATGAGTTATCTCCGACATTTACTTCTGATTCCGATTCTTCTCATCTGTTTCTTATATACAGCAGGGTGTACAGGGGCCACTCATGATGAAGATTATAAGGCCCTGGTTATTGAAGCCATTGAAAAATTAGACCCCCAAAATGAAAAGATTGTAAACCCTTACAAGGGTATGACCATCGAAGACCTCTCGGCAATGAAGACCTTTGCTGAGCAGGCGAAGAGTTCAGCTGAACAGATGACCCTTTCTGATACGTATAAAAAATCACGGGAGTTCTTCCTTCGGGCCATGGATGCAACGATAGCAGGAGTTGACAGTCTGGAGGGAGATATTGATACAGCGACCGGGAAGGTAGAAAGCACTGCTCCGGCAACGAATTATTTCATTCAGGTACAGTCTGACCTTGGAAGTGCAGCAGATATCATAAAAGTACCCAAGAAAAAGACGTATTAAAAGGGTGAAAACCAACTATCCTGTTTTTATTGCTGCATGTGCAGCCGCGAGCCTTGCAATCGGGACCCGTGGACTGGAACATGAGACATAGGTCAGCCCTATCTGATGACAGAACTCTATTGATGCCGGATGACCACCATGTTCCCCACAGATACCCACGTTCATTCCAGGTCGTGTTGCCCTTCCCCATTGAACGGCCAGTTCCATCAGTTTTCCAACACCTTTCACATCAAGGACCTCAAAGGGATTATCCTGAAGGATGTGATTCATGTTGTACATTGGCAGGAACTTATTCTCCGCATCTTCCCGTGAGAATGAGAAGGTCGCCTGGGTAAGGTCATTTGTTCCGAATGAGAAGAACTCGGCTTCTTCGGCAAGGTTCTCTGCCCGCATACAGGCTCTGACCACCTCCAGCATCGATCCAAAGGAACAGGTAATTTTCAGACCATATGCGTCTTCCACCTGTTTGTGAATCTCAGTTACCCATTCCTTTACCCTTTTTAACTCCTGGGCAGTACATACCTGGGGGATCATAATCTCCGGATGGACATCGATCCCCTCTTTTCTGCACTCTGCTGCAGCCTCAAGGATTGCACGGATCTGCATGGAATAAATCTCCGGGAAGGTAAGCCCGAGCCTGACTCCCCGGTGACCGAGCATCGGATTTACCTCATGCAGAGATCGGACTTTACAGAGCATCATCTCTTTCTTTACTATGACTGCATCAAGGAGTTCAGGATCAGCAGGAGTCATGACCTTTGGATGGGATGGATCATTCTGATACATGAATGAGACCGTATCTGAAAGAACACGAAGACCCCGGAGATTCTTCCGCAGATTTCTTAAAATTTCTATTTCATCGATGAGTTGTTGCTCCTGTGGCAAAAATTCATGAATCGGAGGATCAAGCAGCCGGATAGTAACCGGGCGTGGAAAAAAAAAAAAAAAAATATTTTTGAAGTCGTCCCGCTGGATAGGAAGTAATTTATCAAGTGCCTTTTCCCGTTCTTCCTTTGTGTCTGCAATGATCATGTCAATGACAATGGGAAGCCGGGCCGGATCATTAAACATGCGTTCCGTTCTACACAGGCCAATACCCATTGCTCCGAATTTTAAAGCACGCTTTGCATCGGCAGGAGTAT
>NZ_JAIWNS010000164.1 GCF_020216685.1 Methanospirillum hungatei
ATGCATCGGATCCACATGGGCGTGGATGCAGATTCTGTAACTCTGCTCCTGCATGCGATGAGAACTTCACTCTCTGACGGATGGGGAGGCTCCATGGCTGCAACGGAATGTTCAGACATTTTGTTTGGTACTCCAACTCCGCTCACATCCATCACGAACCTTGCTACTTTGAGCAGGGATAAAGTCAATATTGTCCTCCATGGTCATAATCCCCTGCTCTCTCAGATGATAGTCAACGTCGCCGAAGATCCTGACCTCAAACGAATGGCTGAGGAAAAGGGAGCAAAGGGGATCAATCTTGTTGGCATGTGCTGTACCGGAAATGAACTTCTCATGAGAAGTGGCATCCCACTTGCCGGTTCATTCTTTGACCAGGAACTTGCCATTGCAACCGGGGCAGTTGAGGCAATGGTTGTTGATTATCAATGTATTTATCACTCAATTCCACTGACTGCCAGTTGTTTCCATACCAAAGTTATCACAACCAGTACCAAGGGGAAGATCTCTGGAACGATTTACAAAGAGTTCAAGCCAGAAAATGCCCGTGATACCGCTCATGAGATAATTAAACTGGCTATTGATAATTATCCGAACAGAAATCCGGACCGGGTCAGAATTCCTGAACGGCCCATGAAAGTCATGGCAGGATTCTCTGAAGAAACTATCAGAAAAGCTCTTGGAGGAACCTACAAACCACTCATCGATGCCATCGTTGCCGGAACGATCAATGGATGTGTCGGTATTGTCGGATGTAATAACCCCCGAATTAAGCAGGACTATGGTCACATAACCCTTGCAAAGGAGCTTATCAAACGCAATATCCTCGTGGTCGAGACCGGATGCTCTGCCATCGCCTGCGGGAAAGCGGGTTTATTAGTTCCCGAAGCGGCCGATCTTGCAGGAGAAGGGCTGGCATCAGTCTGCAGACTGCTTGGTATTCCTCCGGTCCTGCATATGGGATCCTGTGTTGATTGTTCGAGAATTCTCGTATTAGCGGCAAATATTGCAAAAGAACTCGGGGTGGGAATCGGTGATCTTCCAATCGGTGGAGCAGCTCCGGAATGGTACTCCCAGAAGGCCATCTCCATCGGTACCTACTTTGTATCATCCGGTGTCTACACGGTTCTTGGTATCCCGCCGAAGATCTTTGGCAGCAGTAATGTTTTGAATCTGCTCGCCGACGGAGTAAAGGGAATTACGAATTCTGCATTTGCGGTAGAACCGGATCCCGTAAAGACCGCTGACCTCCTGGAAGCAGAGATCAACCGGAAGAGAAAGGCACTGAACATCTAACCTTCCTTTTGGAGAGCATAATGGATGAAAAGACGCTTGATGGAATTATTGAAAAATATCCCTATCCTGCCGGCAGAACGTTAGGAATTTTACGGGAGATTCAACTCCAGGAACGGCATATCCCCATGGATACCCTGAAACTGGTATCAGTAAAATTAGAGGTTCCTCTCTCAGAACTCTTCGCTCTTGTTACCTTCTACTCATTTTTCAGTCTGAAACCGGTTGGAGAGCACCTGATCACCGTCTGTATGGGAACCCCCTGCCATGTCAAAGGAGCAGAAAAGATCTTAGAGACTCTGCAAGGACATCTTGGGTTATCAGGAGATACACAGGACGGCAAGTATCTTCAGACAACACCAGATAACCTATTCACGGTTGAGATTGCCCGATGTTTTGGTGCATGCAGCATGGCTCCGGTGCTCCATGTAGACGGGGATCTGCATGGGTATGTAACTCCAGAGAGAATCCCGGATATATTAGAGATCTATGGGTGGAAGCGATGAGGATTCAGACATCCGAAGATCTGGACTCCATTCGGAAAAGAGGGCTGCAAAAGATCCAGCCGGGGAGGCCGAGGATCGGCGTCGGGACATCATCATGCGGGATAGCAGTCGGAGGTATAGCCCTGTATAACCGGATGCATAAGATAATTCAGATGAAAAACCTCGATATCTCTCTTGTTAAGACCGGATGTATCGGGTTTTGCAAAGAGGAACCGATTGTATCGGTGAACATCCCGGGAAAAGCCCTGGTTCTTCTTCGAAAGGTCCAAGAGGACGATGCAGAGAGGATAATTTCTCTGGCACTTGAGGGTGATGTTCCGTCTGATCTGGTGCTCTGTAAAATATCCGACTGGGACCATATCACCGGAAACCTCGTCTATGGGAATGGGTTTGATACCATTCCAGAATATGGAGAAATCCCATTTTTCGCCCATCAGAAAAAAGTAATCCTTCGGGATAGCGGCCTGATTAATCCTGAAGACATTGACGAGTATATAGGCATTGGGGGATATTCTGCGGCGTATCAGGCACTCACCAGCATGGAACCTGATACTATCATTGATGAGGTGAAGAAATCAGGACTTCGGGGGCGGGGAGGTGCCGGATTTCCAGCCGGTCTGAAATGGGAGATCACGAAAAAAGCACCAGGCGAAGAGAAATACATTGTATGTAATGCCGATGAAGGAGATCCGGGTGCGTACATGAACCGGAATGAGATGGAGAGTGATCCCCATATGCTCCTTGAGGGGATGCTCATCGGGGCATTTGCCATGGGAGTTCATGAAGGACTGATTTATATCCGGGCTGAGTATCCCCTCGCTATCGAACGTCTCATGCTGGCACTAGACCAGGCACGAACATATGGACTGCTGGGCAAAAACATCTTCAATACAGGATTTGATTGTGATATCCGTATAGCGACAGGAGCAGGTGCCTTTGTCTGTGGAGAATCAACCGCTCTTGCAGCATCCATCGAAGGGAAAACCGGCCGGCCACGACTCCGCCCTCCACGACTTACCGAGAAAGGAGTCTTTGGAAAGCCGACGGATCTGAATAATGTTGAGACCTGGTGTAATGTCCCGGTAATCATCGCAAAAGGAGCGTTATGGTATTCATCAATCGGTGCAAAAGGAAATACCGGAACTAAGGTCTTTTCACTGGTCGGAAAGGTTGATAATATCGGTATGGTTGAGGTCCCCCTGGGAACATCCCTTCATTCGATCATCTATGATATCGGAAATGGCGGAGCACAGGGAAAAGAGGTGAAGGCAGTCCAGACCGGAGGTCCATCAGGAGGGTGCATCCCGGTCAGACTCTTTGATACACCGGTTGATTTTGAAAGCCTGAATCAGGTCGGAACAATGATGGGATCAGGTGGACTGGTAGTGATGGACGAGGATACCAACATGGTAGACATTGCCCGGTACTTTATCAATTTCGCTTCAGGTGAGTCATGCGGAAAATGTGTCCCCTGCAGGGAAGGTCTCAAACACATGCTCCTTATCCTGAATAGAATTATCGCCGGAAAAGGCACTCGTGAGGACCTCGATCTGCTCAGAGAACTGGCTGACACGGTTCAGAAGACATCACTCTGTGGCCTTGGACAGACTGCACCAAATCCAGTTCTGACCACGATGCAATATTTTAAAGAGGAGTATGATGCCCTCATCTCATCGGAGGCCTGATATGTCACTCTTCGGATCCATGAACCGGATGGTCACCATCACTATCAATAAAAACCAATACCTGGCCGAAGAAGGAGAGATATTCCTTCTCACAGCCATGAGGCTGAATATTGACATCCCTCACCTCTGCTACGAAAAGGCCCTGGAACCATATGGGGCCTGCCGTCTCTGCATGGTGGATCTAGTAACCTGTGGAAAGACGACGATGACCCCCGCATGTACCATCAAAGTTCACAATGGCCTTGAAATCCTGACCGACACGCCCCAGATCATCAAACACCGAAACCTGCTCTTTGAACTCTACCTTGCAGAAGCACCAAAATCAGAGGTAATCAGGGAGATGGCTGCGAAATACGGGGTCAAAAAGACGCGGTTTCTCAAGAAGATTGTTCATGAAGACCCGCTCTTAGGAAAATGTATTCTCTGCGGTTTATGTGTGAGGGTGTGTACTGAGATCATGGGCACCTGTGCCATCAATTTCATCAATCGGGGTCCCTACACGGTTATCAATACACCATTTTTTGAACAGAATCCGGACTGTGCAGGGTGTGCTGCGTGTGCACAGGTATGTCCGACGAAAGCGATAGTATTTGAAGATCGTGATGCAGAACGGGTCATGCAATCATGGTCCGGAACAACGGTTCCTCTTGCAACCTGCTCATCATGCAAGAAGTCATTTGCTCCGGAGAAACTGATGCACAAGGTTCTGGACAAACTCGACCCCGCAATTATAGAAGAAATAAAATCCCTGTGCCCTGAATGCAGGCGCCAGCACATCACCAGAAAGGTGATCAGGAAAGTCCCAAAGTCATGATGCCCTGGACAGAAAACCATTAGAGGAGTAAAAAGAAGAATGAACAATCATGGATTTCGGGTAGTCATTACCGGAAAGGGGGGCGTTGGAAAGACCACAATAACCTCAATCCTCTCTCATCTTTTTGCAGGAAGAGGATATTCAGTATTAGCGGTAGATGAAGATCCGCAGATGAACCTTCCTTATGCTATCGGGGTCTCTCCAGATGATGCTGAATCAATTGTCCCGCTCTCAAAAAACCTGGATTATATTGAGGAGAAGACCGGAGCCAGACCTGATTCCGGATATGGTCTTATGCTCTCCCTTAACCCGGATGTATCAGATGTGGTTGGGCGGTTTGGGATGAAAGGCCCGAACGGTGTCAGCATCCTCGTTATGGGAACCGTGGTAAAAGCTGCTACCGGGTGTCTTTGTCCGGAGAATACCCTGCTTGACGCAGTCATGAGACATATCAACCTTCGGGAGGGGGAGATAATTCTCATGGACACCCAGGCAGGGGTTGAACATTTTGGCCGGGCACTTGCAAAAGGCTTTAATCAGGCGGTTCTGGTTGCAGATCCGACATTTAACGCAGTTCAGGTTGTGAAACATGCCGCAGAACTTGCCAGGGAGCTTGAGATACCCGATATTCACCTGGTCATCAACCGGGTCAGATCGCCTGGAGATATATCACGGGTCGACAGATTACTTGCCGATTATGAAGGGTATTTCTCCGGGAAATTTTACATTCCGTATGATGAGATGATGCTTCTCTATGATCCTGATGTACGACCAATGCTTGAGGAACAGTCAGAATTTGTCGATGGTGTCAGGGAACTTCAGATGTCTCTTGAGATGCATGGGCTTATGAGAGCGTGAAAACGACCGACGAGTGAGTTTATATTTGTATTTTTTTCTTTTGATAAGATGCCAAATTTCATATCGGATAATACACCTTATATCATGTCACATGTCAGCACTCTCACCTTCTGAAGATATTCGATCAGTTACTTCCTGAAACGTCATACCCGGGAGATCCTGGATCATATTCATACAACTGGTCGGCCGGTTTTCCTTACCGTCAATGGCCGGGCGGATTCTGTATTGCTAGATGTAAAAGAGTATGAAAAATTAATTCATGCCGGAAATATTGCCAGATTACTAGCAACTGCAGAACAGGATGTAGAGCAAGGAAAAACCAGGTCGTTTCATACATTTATCCAAGAGTTCAAGCGTGATAACGCCATTTGAGATAGAAATTGCGGAATCGGCAGAGGAGGATCTTGAGAGTATCTGGAGATACATAGGACAATCAGATCTAAAAACAGCACAAACCTTCGTCCTGTCCCTTGAAAAACAGATCCTGACATGGGAACAGTTCCCATACCGGTGCCCGGAAATTCCGGAAAATGATATATTAGGGATACAATACCGCCATTTATTGCATGGCTCTTACCGGATAAATTTCAAAATAAAAGATATGAGAGTGATAATTTTGAGGATTATTCATGGAGGACAAATATTTGAATGACATGAGACTGTTCCTTGCTCATAATGCAAATTAATCAATAAGCAGGAGAGCCATCAGTTCAGGATGACCAACAACAGGAAAACGGATAGGCATTCCTGCTGTTTCTGCTGTCTTTTTCATATTCAGTAGTCAACAATTAGACATATTTCGTAATTTTTTCTAAAGAAATTTCCTATTAAAGATAAGGCCGCATCAATCACTATGATTGAATATAAATTAACATTTCATTTTTCCTCAATCATTATCCGAGCTTATATGGTTTCACTAGGTGGATAAGTAGTAATATCAGGAAATAACTGATAAAAATCGGACAGCTTTGGCTATTAAGGCCTTTTTAAAAAAGATAGCGAATATCGCTGAATTAGGTTATTTCTTCGTCAAAATTTACGTAATGCTGAATTGAAACCATTTTTCTAATTTTATTCCATATTCGTTCAACAAAGGCTTCAAAGCGAAACCAATCTTTAGATATTATTGTCGGCCCACGTTGTTTCTTTCGAAAATTCTCCATTAGAGCTACAACCCAGATATTTTTAAGCAAAAATGAAACTACAGCGAAAAAATACCTAATTACTGGGTTTCGTGTTGAGGTTTTTGGCCTGACAATATTTCTCATCCGATAAGATGCTTCAATAGCAAATCTGGATTTGTATTCACATTGAATTCGTAATAAGCTCCAATCAATACCAAAGTACACAAACCCGAGATTTTTCGTTTCAATTTTACCTTCCTTATTTGTTCTACGGGATGAATATCGCATTATTCTGATCTCTTGAGCATTTTGTTCATTTTCATTTAAGGTATAAGAAAAATCCCGTATCTGTTTATTAGATAACAGTTCTTTCAATTTTTTTCCAGATGCTTTTACAGGCATAATATGAGGAATTCCTTCATTCTGAAGGTATTGAAATATTTCAGCAGAATAAAATCCACGATCTAGTAAAAGGACTCGGATGTTGTACCCTTTTTCTTTAATTATTCCGATAAATTGTTTAATTGTTGTAATTTTGTTTTCAGTTTTGCGAACAGGGAAAACAGCCAATGTTACTCTTTTATTGCGAACTACGACATATAAAGAGATATAAGAATAAAAATAATTTGTAGACTTTTTTTGTTTCCCGCCAATAATGAAGTCAATATTTTCATCAACGATTTCTCCATAATATGGATCATTTGTCTCATCAATGGCAAATGAATAATATCTACATTTATGCAGTATTTGGTCTGAAAATGCCGCAAATATTAGTTGATTATTCAATAAAATATCATCATATTCAATAGTGTCAGCACAAGTACGATATGTCGTGCTCGATGGAATTTTCAAATCTGGAATTTTGCAAAAAGAGTCTGCGGATTTACGATTTAAAGCCATTCCCAGCGTAGCAGTAATTATGTCATCAGATGTAAAAGTGCCACATGGCGTGATAGTGACATGTTCCTTAATAATTTCTACAGCCATTTTTATTGTTTTACCCTCTTTACCCATAAATGGAGAATAATTAGACTTTTTTTGGAATTTAGAGCCCATATCGGCCGGAGGAGGATTTTTAATAGTATATATACTTTCTCCAAGCGAGTTAAGTATATTTTCAACGCAAAAAAATTAAGGTTTTTTTTTGAATTTAACAAAAGATAGGTCAATTAGTAAAGATGGAAGAAAAATTTAAACTTTTTTTTGGAAGAGAACTCATATGAATTGTTACAGTTTGGATGTCAATTGTTGACTACTGATATTTATACCGACTGCATGTTCAGTCATACGTGCCTGTGTCGGATGAAGACAGAGCCCTTTCTCAATATTACATGTCTCACATAATCTGCAGGATCCGTTCATGAACGCCAGAGCAAAGGTATACCCTGCATTAAATGCCAGCCGTTCCAGTTCCAGCATCATTGGGGAGAAGTTCTGTGTGCCATGAAAATGATAGGTCCAGAAATCCTGTGCCTTTCTTTTTTTATCTTCCGGAGCTTTTGGGTCAAGCCAGTATCGGTAAATTGAACAGATGATATCGGGTTCTGCAATTGCTGGTGAGAGATATTTTACTAAAAGTGCATACTGGTATTCACTGAGTATCTTTCGAAACTGTTCTGGAGTAGGAACATAGGGCGGACAGGTGAGTTTTTTTCCATACGATATACAGCCACTCTTACACTTCAGGACTACACGGTCTTCCACACAAATATGTGATGCAGGGATGATTTTAGCATCAGCTGCACCCATTTCCAAGGCTTTTTCGACAAGGAAGGAAAAATTTTCTTCGCTATTCATATTTGAACCAGACATACAATTCCAGTAAGAGTTTGGGCTCATGGTATGAGAATTCTTCTCAACTCTCCTGTGTAATGACAGCAGATTCATTGAACACAAATGATTATCCATCTCCACGATTTACATTCAGTCATGAGATGGTCCTTTAAGATTGTGATTTTGTCACTCATTTTCCTTGCAATCAATATCTTTCCAGTATTGAGCGATTCTCAGGAAGCCTGGTATATCGATCAAGTTTTTTCAAATATGACTGATGAGGAGCGGGTTGGACAGATCTTCATGCCATCAATTTCTCCGTTATCCGGAAACGGGACACAGGAGATGACACCAGAACTTCAGTCAATGCTCAAAAAAATTCATCCCGGCGGGGTTATCCTGTTTGCACGGGATCTCTCATCAGTAGAACAGGTGGTGAGACTTATCGATGCCCTGCAAAATGAATCACCAACCCTTGAACAAGGAGACAAAATCCCACTATTTATTTCGATAGATCAGGAAGGAGGATATCTTACCAGGCTTCCCTTTGGCCCCAGGATGCCGGGAAACATGGCCCTTGGTGCCAGTAGATCAGCAGTAACCACCAGGCGTGTAGCGAAGACAATAGGAGATGAAATCTCTTCACTCGGTATCAATATGAACTTCGCTCCGGTCCTTGATGTGGAAACAAATCAGAATAACCCGGTGATCGGGATCCGGTCTTTTGGATCTGATCCAAATCTGGTTACAGAGCTTGGAGACGCCTATATTGCCGGAATGCATGATGCAGGAATTATCTGCAGCGGGAAACATTTCCCCGGCCATGGGGATGTGGACATCGACAGCCATCTCGGACTTCCGCTTGAAAACCATTCTAAAGCCAGGATGAATGAGATTGAACTGGTTCCATTCAAATCAGCGATTGCATCAGGAGTGGATACCATCATGACCGCTCATATCATCTTCCCGGCATATGATAATTCTACAAACCTCCTTGATGATGGAACCGAGGTTGCGACACCTGCAACACTTTCAAAATCTATCCTGACCGGGCTGCTACGGGAAGAACTCTCCTTTGATGGCCTCATTATCACAGATGCCATGATGATGAAAGCAATTGTTGATAATTTCAAGACCGGGGATGCAGCGGTGAGAGCAGTCAGGGCCGGAGCAGATATAATCCTCTATCCTGACCCGGTTGATGAGGCATATGAAGCCGTTCTTACAGCATACCAAACTGATCAGGAAATGAGGGCCAGAGTCGATGAATCGGTGAGACGAATCCTTGCCATGAAAGAAAAATATGGGATAATCGATCCTCTCGTATCGGAAAAGAATCCGATCTCTGATATGGCATCACGAATTGCCCATGCACAGGAGATCTGCCTTGGAGAAGAAGCCTATGCGGTAGAACGGGAAGCATCAGAACAAACGGTCACCCTTCTTTCAGACCGGAGCAATCGTATTCCTTTTTCATGCTCTGAAATGAAAAGCATTGCGATATTCACCCCGACAATGCTCTTTACCAATGAAACATCTCTGGCGGTTGAAGAGAAATGTAACGGGCAAGGCTACTCTCCGGAAATATTTGCTTATACCTATCAAAATGAAACGGAGTTATCTGAGGAACAGCAACAGTCGGTGATGAATGCTTCCCTGGTAATCCTTGGAACAAGTTCATCTAATGCAACACAGCGGACTAATGAATACTACATCCCACAGTTTTCACGGGATCTGTTGGATTTTGCCAATGATTATGAGATCCCGGTGGCAGGTTTTGCGTTAAACCAGCCATATGATATCATATTCATGCAGGATGTTCCCATATATGTTGCGACATATGCCGGAAGGACTGGAGGACAAAATATCCACTCTGCAATTCGTGCACTGTTTGGGGAAATTCCGATTACTGGAACCCTTCCGGTGAATATTGAGGATGAGAATGGAACCGTAATATTTCCCATGAATTCCGGGATCATCCGGTAATGCCATCTCTGATTCCATTTTATGCAATCCGAGTTCAGGCCCATTAGTTCATTTTTTCAACTCAAAAAGATGTAAAATTGTATTGTTACAAATAAATCACTATAAATAGTTCTATACAAAATATGTATTATCCTGTTATTACAGGGAGTGCGAAAAAATGATTCGAAAAATAATTTTTTTAATATGTGGGATGCTCCTCCTGACCTGTTTTACACCATGTGCCATGGCTGAATTAACCGGAGAACGGGTATCACAGGCCCTCTCCGATAAAGGTGTAACAGTCCCGGTTGTATGTGATCAGCCGTATGCCTTATGTGATACTGCATATTGTGTACCTGCCCAGGATGATCCGTCAAAAGTTCTCTGTTCCTGTTATATGGTAGACGGACCCTCATTAGGCGGAAATAACTGTTCAGTTCTGGCCCCTATTGGGATGTACGTTGATGAATACGGAGACTGGATGATCAAGGCAGGGTACCCGGTGGGTCAGATAACGTCTACATATTCATTTTACCATGCAGCCCCGACTGAAGGGAACGAGATTGATCCAGATAACACCTCAACAGATTATTCAGGAGATATTTATCTGAAACAATGTATGAATGGAGACTGGGCTGACTGCTGGAACAAGCCATGTTCGGTTCTTCCCCAGGACATTCATGCTGACATCAATACAGACAGGCCGGCATCAGAATATGCAGTATGTGACTGTGGTCTTGTTGTGAACTCATCTGAATGGTTCATTGGAGTATATGGAACTGACCAATGTGCAGATGAGACGTTATGTAAGGATTACATCATCTCCGGGGCGAATGTAAAGAGTATGGATCCGGGTATTGCAATATTAAAGAAATATTTACAGGAAAATCCGGATCCCTATCAGCAGTACACGATGGGATATTGTGAAGGGTGTGCCGGGTGTGAAGATGATGTGGTCGACGAAACAATTGATGAAACGTCTCAAGAATTGATCAATGAGACAACTGATGAACCAGTACCCGCTTAATCCATTTTTCTTCCCTACATTAAAAAATTCCTTTTTTTATAAAAAATTTCAGAACAAGCAAGTTTCATTCTTCATTTGTAAGGACTAATCCCTCTTCTTCCAACCATTCCAGAGCTCTGTTTCGTGACCGGGCATCTTTCCATGTGTACCACTCTTTTTCCAGATCAGGATAAACCTGGATGAAATCTTTGAATCTTCGGAAGGGTTTCGACTCCCTGATGACCTGATTCGCGAGTTCCTGAACTTCCAGGTCCTTGATATTTTCAATAAAGACTTCCATATCTGCATACCCGTCCCGTGAACCCATCCGGATTGGAAACAGGACATATCTTCCGGTTTCGTCGTCATCAATCTCATCAAAAACCTCCTGAATCTCGTCAGAAGACATCATATACTCAGATAAACGGATAATTTCCTCCTCCTGTAGATCAAGGATGTATCTGGTGTATAAGGTACAATTATCCAAGGCTTCTGCTATCTCATCGAGTGAAAGATGAACGACTCGCTTTTTTACATCAATATTTTTGACCATCGAATTCCCCATTATACCTGCATAAGATATCAGCAATAACAAGATCTGAATATCCAAGATTTTAAACTACAGAAGCATTCCATCTTTTCATGATACTT
>NZ_JAIWNS010000165.1 GCF_020216685.1 Methanospirillum hungatei
TTATATTGGAACGGAAGAAAAAGAAACTGTTGATAATTACCTGTTAAATGATTTTTTTCCGAAAAGGATTCTTCCGTGGAGAGAATTTTAGAGCCCTTAACTGCATTAAGCACCTTTTATACTGTAATATCAAATATTCCTGTTGACACTGAATCAGATCCTGAATATTTATATAATAAGTCGAATATGGAGCGGTTACATTGGCTAAATGAGGATGAACGGTATGTTTTATTTAGTTTGGTATATTTACTAACGAATTACGATTTGACAGGTGAAGATATTCTCCTTGATTACACACAATCAGATCCTTTTATTTGGAGAGATTTAATCAATCCTCAAGATCTTAATGATATTTTTAATCATGGGCAAATAGGTTTAAGCCAAGAAAAGTTATGGAAAATTGCACGACTAATGGGTTTTTCCTTAGTAAAAGAAACTTTTAAGGGGTTATTCAACTACTCTAAAGATTATATGCATTATTTTTTTCGAAATCCTGAAGACTTGAAAGTTATTGGCCAATTATTAGGTCATCAAGAGATTATTAATAATTATGAAGAAATTAATCAAATTGGTAAAGAAGCAACTCGAGTTTTAGTAATAATTGGTCATTCAATATCTCGAGTAGCACGAGGCAATCCTGATTTATTTAACGAAATGGATTTAAAAATTTCAAACCTATTACGATTTGGAACGGTTATTAATATGAATGATTAAACTAGGGATGAAATTTACTTCTATATGGACTGACCTTCATCCAATCACCCCATTCTCCACAATCCTAAACACTCAGTAAGACCGTTCCATCCCATACTATACCCCTTCCATTCCCCCTTTCAAGACCATCCGAATAATTAAATAATAACTTATATCCCTCTCCCCTCCGATTATCTCTTATCCACATGACCCAGTATAACCTATCCCCATCACTCATCGCCCGATACTACTATTTCGGCTGTGACCGCCATCTCCGGTACAACGCCTCCCCGGTCGAAGAACGAACACGGATACACATCCCCGAATCAAAATTCCAGCAAAGCCTCGCCCTTGCCGCCATACTCCAATCCGGGTTTGAATGGGAAGAAGAGGTCATCACAAACCGGATCACCGGGAAGATCCATATCGCAGACCGGGACGGACCACTCCATAAACTGGCCCATACCCTCGATGAAACCCTGTCGATCCTCAAAACGATGAAACCGGGCGAGTATCTCTACCAGCCGACCATCGTCATGCCACAGTCACTCATCACCGAACTTGGCATCGATACAGAAAAGTTCGCATTTCCCCCATGCAGGCCCGATCTCCTCTTCATGGCAGAGAGAGACGGAAAACCCACGCTCCAGGTCATTGACGTGAAGGCCAGCGATGCATTAAAACAGAGCCACCAGATCCAGATCGCCCTCTATGCTCTCATCCTTAAGGCCATCGCAGAGAAAGAGCACCTCCCCTTCACCGTCGATCTCACCCAGGGATTTGTCTGGCTCTACAACACCGATACACCGGAGCTCTTTGAATTATCCCACTCGATCAGCATCGTCCGTGAATTTCTCCGGTTTAACCTTGAAACAATCTTCACCGATGACATCGAATCAGTCTTCTGGCACCTGAGTTTCCGGTGTGAGTGGTGTGAATTCTACGAAAACTGCCGGGAGGAAGCAGAACGGACCCACTCCGTCTCCCTCATCCCGTACCTCTCCACCCCGGCCAGGATGTACCTCAGGGAGGCTGAATGGGGCGGGGAGCCCATCAACACCATCCCAGAACTACGAGAGTTCCTGAAAGACCCCACATCGGAAGACATCTTAAACAGCTGTGGCTCCCTTCGCAATAACCGTGAGCGGCTCATCCATACCGTCACGTCACTAGAAGAAGGAACCCTGGTATCCCATGGGGGGTCGACCATAGCTCTCCCGGTCAGTGAGGGGATCCGGTTCTTCCTCACCCTTCAGGAGGACCCGGTATCAGGAAGGCTGGCAGTACTTGGATACCGGTGGATGACATATGACAAAGAGGTCCTGGGAAACAAGGTTGGAACCTTTGTCAGCATCGCCAGGAACGCAGACGACTGCCTCCATGCACAGACAGAGTTCCTGCAGAATCTATTCTCCACTCTCAAACAGATAGCGGATTACAATCACGGAAAAGAGTGGGCACGGCAGGTCAGTGTGCAGGTGTATGTCTTTGACGGATTTGAACTCACCCTCTTTAACCGGCTCCTCTTCGACAGCCTGAAAGTCCCTGACCTCGCACCACTGGCATTACACCTCCTCTTCCACTTCCAGGAGACCGTATTATCCACCGCAGAGAAACAGCCGGCAAACGAGGTTGTCTACCCGATAATCGTCCTTTCAAAAGTCATCCGTGAACTCCTGGCCGTCCCGGTCCATATCACCTACAGACTCCCCGACATCCTCACCATCCTCCCCTCCCCCGGATTTGACTTTCAAATCACTCCAAACACATTCTTCTGGTTCAAACTCAGCAACATCATGAAGAGCGATCCCCTGTTCAAGTACTGGAAGACTGGGGATGAGAAGGATAGAGACGCCATCCGAAACGAAGTGAACCGGAGACTGACCGGAACATCATCCATCCTGGGAGGGATCCGGGACAGGGTAAAAGACCGGCTCTTTGCCTATCCACAGCGTTTCAGTTTCCCATCACAGGCAAACTTCCGCCACACAGAACTCTCACAGATTGGGTTCATCGTCAGGTATGAATCATTCATGGGAGCCATGGCCATCAGGGAGGAACGGTGCCTCCCCATGAGTGAACGAATCGAGCATGGGAGTGCAATCCCGCTCACCTACCGGTATGAGACGATGGACGGTGCACACGTCTTTGAACTGGACTCCCCTCTTGATGAAGGATTATTCGAGAGTAATAGTTACTCCTTTCGTGCCATCCTCACCGATACCAGTGAAGAAGGGAATATACAGCAGATGAAGATGAACGATTACCAGAACCGGAATCGCCCCTATCTTCCAAACCATCTGCCGGCACTCATGTCAGCAAGCGACGTATCCCCCTTTACCGTCGATGATGAAGGGAATATTCATGAACTTATCATGAACATCGCGTATAGATCATGCCATACACCCTTTCAGGAAGGAGATAAAGCAATCCTCCATCCCCGGTTCATGGACTACAACTCAGATAAGATCTTCAAAAAACTCATCGAGATCGATCAAAAGGAGGATTCACTCTTTCTCCAGCTCTTAAGGGACCCGGCCGGGTTCTCATCTCCCATGCCCCCTGATGCGAAGATCAGGTCAAAAGCCCTGGAGTATATCAGATCAGCGGATTTCATGCCAAGCAAGGAAAAAGCCTTTAACACCGTCCTCTCCCGGAGGATGACCCTCATCTGGGGCCCACCCGGGACCGGCAAGACACATTTCCTCGCAAAGTCCGTCGTTGCTCTCCTTCAGGCTCACAAAAGTGCCGGAAAGCGGCTTCGGATCCTGGTCACCGCATTCACCCATAACGCAATTGAAAACCTGCTCTGGGAGATACATGATACCCTCACCGATGCCGGGCTTGTCGATGACGTACTCCTTGGGAAACTGGACCGGCTGACTGAACAGAGTCAGGACGGGTTTGATCTCATCAATAGTCAGGGACTTGCAGCATCAAGTTCCACAGAGCCCTACCTTATTCTTGGAGGCACGGTGTACTCCGTTCATAAATATGAGACGAATCTTGGCCATTTTGACATGCTCGTCGTTGATGAGACAAGTCAGATGAAGTTTGGTGAGTTCTCACTGGTCATCGGCATCCTCAAACCCGATGGCAGGCTTGTCCTTGCCGGTGACGATCTCCAGTTACCCCCGTTGATTCAGGGTGAGTACCCGGAGCCGGATGACGGTCTTCCCGGCCTGCATGACTCCGTCTTCTCCTATCTCCGGTACCGGGACAGCGGGAATGCATACACCTGCCAGCTCCTTGAGAACTTCCGCATGAACACAACCCTCTCCCGTTTCCCGGCTGAAACCCTCTACGGAGCAGGGTACATCCCGGCAACCGCAAAGATAGCAGGGAGGAAGTTACTCATTAACGACCCATGTGACACAGAAGAGGGTGAGGGATCGGCATTCCTGAAATGGGTAGTGGACCCGGACTATCCCCTCGTCCTCTGCATCGTTCATAATGTCAGGGCAACGGTGGATAACCTGGTCGAGGCAGACCTTACCGCACGAATCGCCTGTTATTTGAAACGGTGCATGATATACCATAAGACTAATGAGACCTTCCCTGATACCTTAAAAGGGCATAAACAGTTCTGGGGAAGCGGGCTTTTTATCGTCTGTCCCCATCATGCACAGATCCGGCTTATCAAAAAACTCCTGAATAAATCAATGACCTGGCATCATTCACCCTTTGTTGATACCGTGGATAAGATGCAGGGACAGGAGAGACAGGCGGTGATAGCACGTTACGGCGTGTCGGATATCGAAACCGCGATGTCAGAAGCGAACTTCATCTACTCGTTAAACCGGTTGAATGTAACCGTGACCAGGGCGAAGGCGAAATGTATCCTCTTCATCTCACGGCCACTCCTGGATCAGTCATATGAACTCCTGAAGAATAAGGATGCCATGGCCGGACTGAATCATATGTTCAATCTCCGGCGGTTTTGTGAGCGGAACGGGGATGAGAGGGTGTTCCCGGCCGGATTTGCAGAAGGCGGAGAGGAGGCAGAGATCACGGTGTATAGGGGAAGGGTGTAAAGATACCCCGTTTCTTTAGAAGCCTTGCATTCCGGTACATGCGTAACGATACAATAACTAAAATCACAATATTGCCTGAATCCAAGAGAGAGTCACCGGAATAATAATCAGTATCTCATTACCTATCGGGAACTATCGATATCACCTTGGTTTTCCATATCGATATGAATCATTGGTAATTGCCAGGTTACTGACAATCCTTTATTCTTATTATGAGAATGAGATAGAGTGAGTAAGTCCTCCCTGAAAGAATGAGGCTGCCGGATGGTGGATGGGACAAGTAAGAGAGGGGTCACTTCTTATCTTATTTTATTCGCCGATTACATTAATCCAGTGCGATACTGTTTTATGCTGAATATCTACTGAACTATTCCCGATATCTTCATTCTCCAAGGCTCCAACCCAGGAGAAACGGCATGGAGGTCTCTCTTTCATCGCTTCTTCAGCGATCACAACTGCTTCAATATATGAAAGGATCTGCCTCTGGGCAGGTTCCGATAGTCTCCGGAGGGTAGATTCAACATCTTCGATAGCGATCATATCTCCTCCCTATGAAATCTGTATATAGTTGATGTTTTCCCCCTTTGAAAAAATATCTTCTGATAATTTATCTAATTCAATCCGACCCCACCATATCACGAATACCATCGCAATCTTTCTTCCAACCATCTAAAGGCCCTCTGACAATCCTCCCTATCCCCTTCATCCCAGCCATCATCATACGCCAAATCATCCCATTTCACCCCAAACCGGAAAACATCCAGGACCTCCAACGTATCAGGGTCATGGGCATATATAAAATCAGTACTCTGACACAGCAGATATCGACCCCCACTCCGGCAAATAACCTCAAACCATATATTCTCCGGACAAAGGACCTCATATCCATACACCTAATAATTCTCTGCATAGGCAGGAAACTCCGGTGAATGTTCCAGCTGTCCATGGGCCATCACCCCGTCAGGAGTAAAGTACACAAGATTTCTGGTCAGATACCGGGGATCATCCTTCCGAATACCCTCAACCGCTCCATCATCATCAGGTCGGTCATACTTCTCAACCTCATCCGGATCATACTCCACCAGGTCCTTATCATCCACCTCATCCATGGCGAATGTCAAAAACCTCGTCCCGTCACAGGAGTACACATACGCCGTCTCCCGGTTCATCTGCCCCTCTTCACAGGAATAGACGGCACACTGACCCTTGAACGAACATGACTTCAGCAGTTCACGCCGGTTGATGTACGCACCGGCATCCAGGGGATGAATTCTCAATACATGATCATACCCTGCAATCGCTTCAGGAACCCTCCCCAATTCCATCAGCGTATAGGCCTTGTTATACCAGATCTCAGGATTATCCGGAATAACCTTCAGTGCCCGGTCATATAACCGGAGTGCATCCTCATGAAACCCAAGAGCCGTGAGACAGATCCCGGCGGAGCGGTACGGACCATGAAAGGCCGGATCCAGCTCTATCGCTTTCTCGAAATACGGGAGTGCTGCCACATAATCTTCTTCATGGAGATAGGTGGTTGCATAGTTACACCATACCGATGCATCATCCGGTAGGGAATCGATGACATCTCTGAACACCGCTCTTGCCTCCTCCATCTTCCCTTCCCTGGCAAGCCGGATCCCTCGTTGTGTCTGTGTTTCCTGTTCCATGGTTATCCTCCGTTCTCTCCCCTGCACGATTCCTGGAGACTTTGTGGGGGATTTTCGTGAGTAGTCACTACGTGAATGAATCGAAGTAGTGCAGGGGATGATACATAGGTCGACGGGAGAATAATTGAATATGCTCTTGTGAGTAAGTTGAGCATTGTGAACATATCACCAGGTCCTGTTCACCGGATAAAAGGGACGGTGGTTGCATCGAAAAATCAGCACTCTCTTTTCTCCATTCACTCCCTTATAACTCACCGTATTATTACTGAAAAGCTTCGAATACTCATCGATAATCCATCCTTGAATTGACGGAGATAATGGGCTATTGCATCTTTCAGGAGATTATTAATTATTCTGACTACATATCTCCAGGCAATACACCATATTTTTCCGGATATATCATGAACAGGGAATGTGTAAATTTTGGAAATTATGACCATTGAGAATTAAAACAAATTGTAATCAAGCCATATTCTTTCTATCAAAGAAATCTTATCAAAATCTGAATCCTCTGATATTATGTTTTTTATATCGGAATTATGAGCTGTAGCCATGTGAATGGCATCACGTGGTTTCAATTTATAATGAGAGAAGAAATGTGCAGCAGTTTTTATAATCTGTTCATGAACCGGAATAAAAGACAATCCATCTAATTCAAAGAGAAAAGAAGCATATTCTTCAGCGATACTCCGGTTTATCTTCTTTAATAGAGCATAAGTAAATTCATCCCAGGTGAGGTATGAGGTAATCGCAGAAATATTATTATTTTCAAGATTTTGGAGGACAGAACGGACCATATTCCTTTTTCAGAGTTATCGATTGCAGCGTATATGAAGATATTCGCATCAATATAGTACATACCTTACAGACCTAATCTTTCCTGCAATTCTACATCATACTGCTTATCAGATTGATAATCATTAATCTGAACCTTTTCAGCAAGAGCTTTAAATCTCCCCACAATAGTCCGTTTTTCAGGAACTATTACGATCTTCCCCCCGCTTACTGAAATCATGACATGATCACCAGGAGAAAAGTCAGCCTCTTTCCATATTTCTCTGGGTATAATGAGATCCTTATCCTCAGAAATTACAGTTTCCATCGTCTCTCATATATATATTAATCACTCATATCAGTTATGGATATCTAAAAATTTTAATAAATCTCATTATCAGACCCTTTCACGAGATACGGATCAAACTCCACCATCCTGCGTATCACATCATCTGATCCTTCCTTAAGAAAACTGGTCCCTGTTTCTTTTTGCTTTTCAGTAAAAATCATGCTGAATTCAGGGCCCTTACTTGTTTAAGGATCTCAATATGATTTAAATATAATTTAGGGTAATTTTTACCCTTTGTACTTTCTACAAGTTTGAATCCATATTTTAGATAGAATCCAACCCGCTCTTTATACGCATCTACAGTTATAAATCGACATCCTGAGAACCGTCTTGAAATAACAATAGATATAGCCATGGACTGCTTCACCATAAAGAGCCCTATTCCACGCCCTCCCCAATCTCTGTGGGTCGCTAACCGTGCGATTTTTATGGCTGGATAATTATGAGGAACAAATCCGGGTTTTATATCACCTTCAATAAGGTGATCATCTTTAATGATGTCAGTTGCCAGAGAAAAAAACCTACAAGAATGGAATTGTAATAAACCAGATGAGTCTTTGAGGTTCCTTCATCAAAGGCATCTAAAGCAGTATTATGCAAAAAGTCATTTAAATCAGGATCTGAACAAACAAATCCACACAATTGATCTAATGAAGTTAATTCTCTTACTTCCAGTTAATTGTCTGGAATTTTTGATGATGATTCTATTGGAGCCAGGTTTTCGCTAATTCCTCAGCCTCCCGAAGCAGTTTACGTCCTTCTTCGGTGCATGTAGGATTCTTCAGGTATTCTTCAAAATCAATACGATCCTGACCTGTAAGAATCAACCCCAATTCAATAGGTGCAGCCATAATTTCCATCCTCTTACGTGTATATGTATACGATGATATTGAGAGTAAACTTAAATTACCATATATGGGTCCACAAATTTCATTAATTTTCTGGAAATGAAATTGAAATTTTCCTAAGGCCTGGTTATAGTCCAAAAGATTAGTGCAGATATCGAAATCATCCCCTACCCAATGAATGATAAACCTCTTTATTGATGAGATTGATGCCCTTGTCGGAGATACCCTGATATCTGTTCTCCGGCAACTTCGTTCAGGATATTCCGAAAGATCATCATTATTTCCTTCATCAATCATCCTCTGTGGAGTTCGCGACATTCGTGACTATCGAATCCACTCTGATAAGGACAAGGCAGTCATCACCGGTAAAAGTGCCTTTAATATCAAGGCTGAATCATTACGGCTTGGGAATTTCACTGAAGAAGAAACCAGAACTCTCCTCCTCGAACATACCAAAGAGACCGGGCAGGTCATTGAAGATGAAGCCCTGAATTCCGTCTGGTTACTCACCATGGGTCAGCCCTGGCTTGTCAACGCCCTTGCATACGAAGTCTGTTTTAAAATAGAAGAGGGAAAAAACCGTTCAACCCCAATATCGCAGTCCCTTGTCATGGCGGCAAAAGAACGGCTCATCCAGAGAAGGGAGACCCACCTTGACCAGCTGGTGGATAAGCTGAAGGAAGAGCGGGTCCGCAGAGTCATAGAACAGATATTGAGTGGGAAAGGAGGACCTGAAACCATACCGGAAGATGATATCTGGTACGCCGAGGATCTAGGACTTATCACGACAAAAGGCCAGCTCCGGATCGCAAATCTCATCTACCAGGAGATAATCCCAAGAATACTAACCTACTCAACCCAGCTTACCATCACAAAACAACCTGCATGGTACATTACTCCTGATGGAAGACCGGGGATGAAAAAACTTCTCCAGGAATTTCTGCAGTTTTTCCGTGAGCACAGTGAAATCTGGCTTGAACGGTTCACATACCGGGAAGCAGGCCCACAACTGCTTCTCCAGGCGTTCCTCCAGCGGATTATTAATGGAGGCGGGCAGATAACACGGGAATATGGACTTGGGAAAGGGAGAACCGATATTTTTATCCTCTGGTCACTTCCCGATGGTTCATGCCAGCGTTTTGTCATCGAATGTAAGATAGCATGGGGATCCCGGGAAGCAACCATCAGCAAGGAAATAGAACAGGTTGCCAGGTACGCAGATCGGTGTGGAGCAGAAGAAGTATATCTGCTCATCTTTGACCAGAAAAAAGGGATGAGTTGGGAGGAGAAGATTTTCACAGAGATGGTTGACCAGGAAGGGATGCAGATCACGGTTTTTGGAATGTGACCCGGTAGTAAAACAGATCGCACCCAAGCCATCTCACACGACCTCTAAAACAGAATGTATCAGTATGTAAACCATATGAGCATCCACCATTGAGAACCCCCCAATGGCGACACCCCAAGATTATTCCCTTGTCATACTCCTATCAACCGATCCATATATCCATAACGCAAATAAATCGTCAAAAAAAGTCGGAATGATGCCCCTCAAATATAAACCCGCTAATGACGTTCCCCAAGGTATTTATAAAGGTCGATCTCTTTCCCACCAACAACAGGGACGTCCTATGTTTGAATATATATAGCGACCCCTTGAGAAATCCATTTTATCCATTAATTTGCGAAAAAAAGACCATATAAAAGAAATTACAACACCATAAAATCCTTTACATCAAATTACCCCCTATGTAAGAAATAATGAACGTTTTACCCATATTTTCCCATTGAGGTGCCCCTACCATAAACCTCCCAGGAAAAATTACCACACAATCCCGATTAATTCCAAAGCATCATCAAAGACCCAGGAATCATACCCGCTGCCAGTGAGGAATAGAAGGACGCAACTCATCGGAAATTCCGAACAGTTCAGGGAGAGACTTAGGAGCAATAGAACTCCATTTTCCATTGAGCATCATGCAATACTGATAATTCCCATCTGTCCGGTACTCAATAGATTTCAGGAACCCGAAGGAGAAAGAGATGAACCGATTGTCATACATCGATAACCTGACAGAACACATAGATGCAATTAACCCATACAGTAAAGGAAGCATAACCAGTAGGGAATTACTTATGAGAGACTCAATCTCACATGACACACCATTAATCCTGACTGCAACAATCCATGCAACCATTGCTCACCGGACACAATTCAGAAAAGGGACCGATATTCCGTACGTGACTCATCCACTTCAGGTAGCCCGTACCCTGGCAAAGGAATCGAAATATCCGGTCACATCAGAACTCATCGCTGCGGCCATCCTCCACGACGTGGTTAAGGATACGAATTATGATGTTGAATCATTTCCTGAACCGGTCAGGAAAATCGTTCATCTCCTCTCCGACCCATCCGGAGGAGATATCGATCATCGCCGTGAAGCAATAATCAGAATACAGAATGAGCCGGATGCGATCATGGTCAAGATGGCCGACCGGTTTTGCAACCTTGATGAGAAGAATGATTACCGTGAGAAATACCATGCAAAACCAAGTGTCAGGGAGAGTACCCGGGCCCTCCTCATGATAGCACATGAAGCAGGGCTTGATGGAACGGATATCTATCGCGACCTGCAGGAGATCGTAAAAGAATGGGAATAATGGAGAATACATTATAATGACCCGTCCATCAGGAACATGTTCGCTCTGTGAGAAGGAGATATCCAGACGTTCTCTCATGGAACATCTGGAGAGTTGTCTGACAAAAAAAGGATGGCAGGAGGCTTTTGATCCCTCACTTGTCATTCATATCAGTCCAAAGATGGACAGCCGGTATTATCTCGTCGTCATCGCCCGTCCTGATGCGACATTCTATGACCTTGATGAGTTTTTGAAATCAACCGTCGGGGTCGATGAAGACCGGTCTTCACGGTTTCAGTTCAATAATCAGATGTACTTCAGTCACATGAATGACGGATATCCGGGGATGAATTTCCCTCTCCATTCATCACCGCTCATGCATGAGAAATTCACCTATCTCATCTATACACAGGGGTGGTTTCCGGTCATCATGGAAGGAAAGAGTATGGGTAAAATCACCCGGGTATCCCCAGGCAATACACCGATAACACTAGTTGCTGATAGTAATATACCGAAAGAGTATCACCAGTGGCCTCAAAGGCCGAAATAATAATATAAAAGAATTTTCGGTGGTGATCTAAATATATTGAAAACTAAATTAAATTTATAATATAATACCACGTAAATAGATTATGCGTTCGAATTCCACATATAAAACGG
>NZ_JAIWNS010000166.1 GCF_020216685.1 Methanospirillum hungatei
AATCTGACCTGGCGCGAGTGCAGTACCATTCATGGTCTTCTTAGGCGTTCTGAGTGGCATATTGTACCCCCACAAGGAGAGGAAAGCTCTTCCCATCCGGATCGCACGGATCCTGATCATAATGATAAACCGTAATCGAAAACAACAGATCGGTACATGATCCTTGTTGACTGGCAGATAACGGATCGCATCGAGCGTGGATATATTGGTATTGACCCGTATAATCCTGAGTTAATCCAACCAAATTCAATTGATATCAGGCTTGGAAATCATTTTGTCTGGTATACACCAGGTGATGAGATCATCGATCCATATATCCGTGATACTGTGACCGGCGGGACTGAGGAGATGACTGCCGAGAGCATAGTCCTCCATCCCGGCCAGTTTGTTCTGGCAGAAACTATGGAAGCTATCAGCCTTCCTGATAATATTGTAGCCAGTATTGAGGGAAAGAGCAGCATTGCACGACTTGGTATTGAGCTTCATCAAACCGGAGGATGGATAGATGCCGGATTTGCCGGGTCTATCACCCTTGAGATGTGTAATGTAAATCAGCGCCCGGTCAGGATGCATGCCGGAATGCCAATTGGTCAGCTGGTCTTTTACACGACTGAGCGGGCACTCTGTCCGTACAATACCAAAAAGGATGCAAAATACTTAAACCAGCGACAAGCCACGCTTTCACGATATTACGAGAATAAAAAACGATCCTGATATGCTCATAACTTCAATACATTTTTTTGGAAACGTTTGTTCACATCGATGAAACCTACCCGGGTTTTATACCCGATAAACATCAACATATATGGATATTGTACGGAGAGATCTGATTCATGCGCCTTCTTTTAATACATTCTGATTTCATTGAATATGAAGCGAAGAAAAAAACAAAATTTGCAGAAGATCCCTGTAATCCGGCCGATCGCCTCGATGATGCATTAGTAGCCTTTTGTGCGGTTGAGTCACCGGATGCTGATGGTATTGATGATGTCATCAGTCAGACGGTCAGTGCTATCGGCGAGATGGCCGGTAAGGTTGAATGTAACCGGGTAATGGTATACCCGTATGCACACCTCTCCTCGGATCTTGCAGCACCGGATCTTGCAGTTGCAGCCCTGAAGGCTATCGAAGAATCCCTGGAAAAAGCAGGATACGAAGTTAAACGAGCTCCATTTGGCTGGTATAAATCGTTCTCCCTCTCCTGTAAAGGACACCCGCTTTCAGAACTCTCCCGGTCTATCACCCCGTCAGAAGATGCGGTAAAACCTGAGAAGAAACATATTGAGCATAAATTCTTTGTTCTTACACCTGAAGGCACTATTCATGATGTTCAGGAGTACATGGATGACTCTCCGTTTGCCGCTCTTATAAAAAAGGAGATCGGAACTGCAGTGCCGGTTGGTGGCGAACCGGTCCATGTTGACCTGATGCGTTCAAAGGAGTTTGTGGACTATGAGCCGGTATCAGATGTTGGTCATCTTCGCTGGCTCCCTCGAGGAAAACTGGTCCGTGACCTATTAGCAGACTATGCTCTTTCCCTGGTTCTAGACTATGGGGCAAGTCCGGTTGAGACTCCGGTCATGTATGACCTTGCAGATAAAGCCATCTTTGAGCATGCAGACAAGTTTGGTGAGCGGCAGTATCGGTTCAAGTCAGGGAACCGTAATATGATGCTCCGGTTCGCCGCCTGTTTTGGTATGTTTACCACCATGCGGAGTATGCATATCTCACCTAACCATCTGCCGATGAAGATGTACGAGCTTTCGACCTATTCATTCCGTCATGAACAGAAGGGTGAGGTTATTGGTCTGAAGAGACTTCGTGCCTTTACTATGCCTGACATGCATTCGCTCTGTAAGGATCTTGAGAATGCCCTGACCTGTTTTGAAGAACAGCTTGCCATCGGGTGGCAGACCGGGCGTGACTTCGGCACTGAGCTGGTTGCAGTATTCCGCTGCACTGAGGAGTTTTATTCAGAATATGAGGGATGGATTCGGAAGATTGTAAAAGACTCCGGTGTTCCGATTCTGATTGAAACTCTGTCAGATCGGGTCCATTACTGGATAGCAAAGATTGACCTTGCTGCAATAGACGGGCAGAACCGGCCGATTGAAAACCCGACCGTTCAGATTGATGTAGAAAGCAGCAGACGGTTTGGGATAAAATATCATCTTGCTGATGGAACAGAAGTCTATCCGCCAATTCTTCACTGTTCTCCCACCGGCTCAGTTGAACGGGTGTTTTGTGCAATCCTTGAAAACACGGTAAACCAGAAGGTTGCACATCTTCCTACCTGGCTGACCCCAACCCAGGTCCGGATAATTCCGGTCACTGATAATCATCTTGGGTATGTAAAAGACCTTGCAGAAAAACTTACCAAGGCACGGATCAGGGTAGATGTTGATGATCGTGACGACTCCTTAAATAAAAAGATACGGGCTGCAGGCATGGACTGGGTGTCTTATGTAATTGTGGTTGGAGATTCAGAGGTGAGTTCAGGAAACCTTACCGTAACCGTTCGTTCTGAATCAGAACCAAATAAACCACATAAGATCACCTGCACTGCAGAGAAACTGATTGAGATGATCGGGAAAGAGACTTCCGGAAAGCCATTCAGGCCATTATATACTCCCCGGATGTTATCTCTGAAACCAAGATACATCTAAAACCTGTTTTTCTGTTATTCTCTTCTTACGTATTTTACGAATATTCATTACCTTTCATTCCCATTTCATCATATGCCAAAAAAGCGGCTCTCTGTCATCGATGCTGACCGGTGCGTCGGGTGCCAGTCCTGTATGTTTGCCTGCACCCGAAGGCTTGGTTTTGGCGGAGTATCCAAATCTGCAATTCATGTAAGTTCAGTCGGAGGGATCGAACGGGGGTTTTCGGTAAGAGTCTGTCGGGCATGCCAGGATCCCCCCTGTGTTCATCTCTGTCCGGAGAAAGCTCTCCTGCCCCGTGATGTTGGCGGGGTCACTCTTCATAAAGATAAATGCACCGGGTGTAAAAAATGCCTGGAAGGATGCATCCTCGGGGCAATATCCTGGGATTATGAGGAGAACCATCCGATCATCTGTATTTACTGTGGATATTGCGCACAGTACTGCCCGTATGAAGTCATTGAACTGCAGGAGATGATGGCTGATGAGTTCTGATACTCCTTTGTCACGGGTTTTGTTCATTAATCTCTCTTCCTGGTCATTTCATACAGAAGAGCGGCCCGATCTCTTTCAGGAACGACTAGGTGGTGCCGGAGCTGCTATCAGGCTGCTTGAGGAATGCTGCCCGCAGGGGGCTGATCCATTGGGCCCGGAAAATCCGATTATATTTTCCGTTGGAGTTGCAACCGCTCTCTTTCCTCTCGCATCGAAATGTGTTGCCATGTTCAAATCACCATTGACCGGAAACCTGGGTGAGAGTCATGCAGGGGGCCGGACGGCAGTTGCAATCAGGTCAGCAGGATATGGTGCCATCGTCATTACCGGGAAAGCGTCACATCCAGTGTATCTGTCAATAACAAAAGACGGCGTCGCATTTCGTGATGCACGGGCATTATGGGGGACCGGACGGAGTGATACTGCCGCACGTATCATTAGGTCAAAAGATGGAACACCAGGAACCAGAACGATATTGAGGATTGGAAGAGCCGGAGAGAATCTGGTCAGATATGCCAGCGTGACTTCAGAGACATACCGGCATTTTGGCAGAATGGGGCTTGGGGCAGTATTTGGTTCAAAAAAACTAAAAGCAGTCCTGATTTCAGGCGATAATATCATCGAGGTATCTGACCGGAAGAGATACCGGGACCTTTATGACCGGCTTTACGACCAGGTGACCAGATCTCCCCTCATGCAGAAGTATCATGAGATAGGAACACCGGTGAATGTCAAATCACTCTCTGCAATGGGATCTCTTCCGGTGAAAAACCTCACTGAACAAAGACTGGAGGGCTCTGATCAGTTATCCGGAGAAGAGTTTGCCCGGCTCTTTCTCTCCCGTCGTGTTGCCTGTTCCCATTGTCCGGTCAGTTGTATCCATATCGGTCAGATCAGGATTCCCTATCCGAATGATCCGTACTTTTACAAGACCATCCCGGTGAGTTATGACTATGAACTGATCTATGCTCTTGGATTCATGCTTGGAGTGTCAGATCCTACTGACGTCCTGAATCTGATTGATATCATTGAACAGACCGGAGTTGATGCCATGTCAGCCGGTGTCTGTGCTGCATGGGCAACCGAAGCGATGATTCATGGACTAATAGATGAACAAATGACCGGGGGTATCCGACTCTCATTTGGTGATGCTAAGCAATACCTTGCATTTTTCGAGTCTCTGGCACGACAAAAGGGTGAGTTTTACCAGAACCTGGGGAAAGGAGTATCGTTTGCAGCCTCTGTTTATGGTGGTGACGAATATGCTCTTGCCTTTGGAAAAAATGAAATGGCCGGATACCATACCGGTCCTGCAGCATATATCGGATATATCTGTGGAGCACGCCACAGCCACCTTGATAATGCAGGGTATAGTGTTGATCAGAAACCGACAGAAAAATTCCCTGAAACTCCCGAAAAAATTGCTGAAGAATTGTATGAAGAAGAAGCATATCGTCAGATCCTCTCAGGCCTGGTGGTGTGTTTCTTTGCCCGTGGCCTCTATACCCGAGAAATTATTCAGGAAGTCTTGTCTGTCTGTGGGATATCCATGACGATAGAAGAACTTGATGCCCTTGGAAGAACGATCCTTGCTGAAAAATACCGGTTCAAGGTCCGTGAGGGTTTTTCCTTAGAACCAGATTCAGTGCCCATCCCAAAGAGAATACTTGAGCTGCCATCCGGCCGGGGAGGAATTGAAGAAGAGGTGATTCGAAGGGGTGTTGCCCGGTACAAAGAGTTACTTGAAAATAAAACTTCAGAATAATCATATGAAAATGAACAATATTTTTTTATACTCTTAATCCCTGTATACCTAATTTACAGACCTTTCATTCGGGTTTGAAGGGATAGGTGCAGTATGAAAATCATTGCTTTTAATGGAAGTCCTCGTGCAGAACAAAGCACTACAAATCTTATGGTCTCTGCATTCCTAACCGGAGCTGAGGAAGCAGGAGCTATAACTGAACAGGTTTTCCTTTCCAAAAAAAATATCCGGTATTGTCTTGGTTGTTTCACCTGCTGGTTAAAAACTCCTGGAACATGTATTCAATCTGATGATATGGGAGAACTCATTTACAAATTTCTATCTGCCGACATTGTGATATTTGCAACTCCTCTCTATATGGACAATGTATCCGGGATTATGAAAAATTTTATGGATCGTCTCTTACCTATTGGTGATCCTCATTTTGAGAAGGATGAACATGGTGAAGTAAGGCATGTGAAAGTAAAAACAAATATTCCGAAATTTGTAATGTTATCGAATTGTGGATTTCCTGAACAGACTCATTTCCAGGTGCTTAAACTATTAGCAAGAAGATTGGCACGTAATTATCAGACAGAATTAATTGGAGAGATATACCGGGGAGCTGGAGCTTTGCTTCAGGAACCAAAAATTCAAAAAATTGCTGCTCAATACCTTGTCCTTCTTAAAAATGCAGGTCAGGAAGTGGTTAAGGATGGGATAATATCGCAGGAAACAACACTTCAGCTTGATATGCCACTTATTCCCGATCCAAATTTTGTTGATATATTTATTACAAATATGAATACGTATATGGACGCCACAATTGCTGAATTTAAAAAATCCTGATATTTTTTCAGCCTATGATAATAAATCCAAGCTATTTATATTATTTAATCTAAATCTTTTAAAAAATAAGTTACTTTTTGCATACTATGGCATATATTATTGAAACCGAATCGCTGACCAAAAAATTTGGCGATCTGGCCGCAGTCAATACCGTAACATTGAATGTCAGAAAGGGATCTCTCTTTGGTCTCTTAGGTCCGAATGGATCTGGAAAGACAACAATGATCAAGATGCTGACCGGTCAGATACTTCCCTCATCCGGGAATGCCCATGTTCTTGGTCTTGATGTGGCGACAGATCCGGTTGGTATCAGAACTTTGGTTGGAATTATTCCGGAACAAGAATCTCCGCCAAGTTTCCTGACTGCCATGGAATATCTGGAATTTATCGGTGATATCAGGAAGATTCCTGATCTGGAACAAAAAGCTGACTGGTGGTTTGATTTTCTGGAGTATGGGGATAAAAGAAATGTGCTCTGCAAGGATCTCTCCCGAGGAACCAGGCAGAAACTGATGCTCACCCAGGCATTTATCCATGATCCTGAACTTGCCCTCATTGATGAGCCGCTCATCAACTTTGATCCAATTATGCAGGAAAAAGTAAAAGGTTTCTTTGTCTCATATACGAAACAGGGGAATACGCTCTTTATATCCACTCATCTGCTGGAAACGGCTGAAGAGATCTGCTCTGAAGTTGCCATTCTCCATCTGGGAAATCTGCTCTACACCGGAACCATGGAATCCGTCAGAGAAGGTGGCCGTCACCTGTCTGATCTCTTCCTCTCTCTGGTAAGGAAGTAACCATGGCTGGGCTATTTATGAATATGATGAAGGAAGAATGGCGGATTCATTCGACCATGTTCGGGAGTCTGAATTTTGCCCTCTTTCCTGTGATGATCTGTGCCATTGCGTTTATGGGTACATTTCTTCTTCCCCTGATCCAGGCATCAATGCCGATTGGGGATCTTGTCATACTGATTCATGCACAATATCTGATGCTTGGGTTCATGGTCGGAGCATTCGGCCTTCTTGGGAATGAAGTGATGAACCGTCGGTTTGGTCAGGCCAGCCTTCTTGCCTTCTCTGCCCGGACCTTGCCCATGAGTCCCCGGAATATCTTTACTATTTTTGTGCTCAAAGATACCTTGTATTATTTTTTCCTCTGGATCTTTCCCCTGGGTGCCGGTTTTCTTATTGGTTCCCTCTTCACCGGAATTCCGTTTTTTTATACGCTGAATATACTTCTTACGCTGACTCTCTCATTTCTCACCGGCATGTCTGTTGTTTTTTTCCTGTCATCCCTCTATCAGAGATCAGTAAAAGCCCTCTTTTCATTCCTGATTTTTACAGGTTTGGTTTTTCTGGGATGGTTCATGTTAACCGGAACAAACCCGGCAACACTTTTTCCACCGCTTATACTCTTTTACCAATTCTCCTGGCATCTTCTTCTCGGAAGCGTTATGGTGGTTCTGGTTCCATGTTGTATTGCTCTTTTCCTGTTTTCTCCTGATATTCAATCCGGAACAAAAAATTATCCGAATCGGATGAAACCACTCATTCGTCATCTGAACCGATTTCCAAATCCGCCCCTTGCTGCAAAAGATGTGATTGATCTCTGGCGGTCCGGGAGTATTGTCGGTCAGACTATCTTTTCATTTCTGGTGCCGCTTATTATTATCTGGTTCTTTCTCTCCCTGCTTGATGAGTATGTTTCAACGATTCATCTTCTTTTGACTTTTGCGATGATAACCGGGATAATTGCTTCTACCATGTACACCTGGCTGTGTATGTTTGATTCATTTAGTGTGTATGCTCTTCTTCCGCTTCATGTCAGAGACGTCATTACCAGTAAAATCACGTCTTTTACGCTCCTTCAGGTAATTCCGGTTTTCTTCATGGGGGTGATAACTCTTCTTTCCGGTCAGGGAGAATTCCTGCTGCCGGTTCTGGTATTGACCTTATCTGTTTCGTATTATGTCCTGGCTGTCTCTATCTGGCTGACCGGATTATCGCCCAGTGTTCTGGTGTATGATGTCCGGGTGATGGTTCAGTATTTTTTGCTTATCGGTATTGCGTTGTCGATATGTGGTTCCCTGACTTCAATAAATCCATGGTTTGGTCTGGCTGGGGTGGGGCTGTTTATTCCGGCTTTTCTGCTGGTAAGATTGGGGATGAGGAAATGGGCCCGGGAGGAGGTGGTTGGATATTAAATAATTTTTACGTGTTAATCGAGGAGTATCAGGAAAAAATCTTATGAATATTTCCGATATTCATTGAACACATGCATATTGGCAGAATCATTTCTATTCTTCTCCTTATGCGACTCTCTGTAGGCTTTTTAACCAGTGTGTTTCTTTCGTATCTCTACTATGATCTTATGAGAGACTGGTGCCATTCATGAGATATATGTCGATTACTGTGGTGAGTGGAAGGGTATCAGGAGATTTAGATCATGGTCTCTAAATATCTTGAATGCAAACAAACAACAATCCGGGTGTAAGAGAATGGAAAGACGCGTACCCTATGGTATCATAAATTACGCCGAGATGGTCCGGAAAAAGGGATATTTCATCGACAAAACAAGATATATTGAGCGGCTTGAGGACGTGCAAAACCCCGTCTTTCTTCGTCCCCGTCGGTTTGGTAAGTCTCTCTTCTGCTCGATGCTTTAGTATTATTATGATATCAGCGAGGCTCATCGTTTTGATGAACTATTTGGGCATACCTGGATCGGGCAGAGCCCGACTTCAAATCATAACCAGTATATCGTTCTAAAATTTGATTTTTCTGTGATTCCCCTCTCACAAAAAATTCACGAGATGGAGGATAATTTTAATGTATATTGTAATGGCATTCTGGAAGATCTTCATGTTTCATATCCGAATATCATGGCAGAAGCTCCTGAAATTACGGTTTCTGGTTCTGCCTCACTCAATCTTGTAAGAAGGTTGAACTACATCAGAAATTCACAATCTCCTCAAATATTTGTTATAATAGATGAGTATGATAACTTCGTCAATCAATATATTACCTGTCACCAGGATCATCTGTATGAGGAGATAACTTCGGGGGACAGTTTTCTCCGTACATTCTTTAAGGTTCTCAAAGAAGGACGACAAACCGGTGCTATTGCGAATATTTTTATCACAGGAGTTCTTCCTATTGCAATTGATGACCTGACTTCCAGCTATAATATTGCAACTTTTCTGACACTTGATCCAACCTTTGAGAATATGCTTGGTTTTACCCAGTCTGAAGTAAATGAATTGATAGATTCGATATATGCGGATTATAATATTGATCCGTTCACACGGGGGGATGTAAATGATCTGATAAAGACTCAATATGATGGGTATCATTTTGCGAACCCTGATAATGAAGCGGTTTATAATCCAACCATGCTGATGTATTTTTTACGCCAGCTGAGTGAACATAAAACCATTCCATCTGATCTCTTTGATTTGAATATGAGGACTGATCTCGTGTGGATACAAAGATTGACCAGAGGCAATGATCAAAACACCCGGGAATTGGTTTGTAAACTGACAACGGATGAATCAATCCCCTTTAATCGGAAGGCACTCGTATCGCAATTTAATCTGCATGAATTCTTCGAACCTGCCTTTTATACTGTCTCACTCTTTTACCTTGGCCTCCTCACTCGAAAGGATGAGTTTGATCTGACTGTTCCGAATCTCTCGATGAAAGAGATCGCTGTTGAGTACTTTAATGAGGTCTTTCGGATTGATCTAGGGCAGGAGAGATATAAGGAGATGATGCAGGGTTTTATAAGGAAACCCGATCTTACTCAGCTCTTCTCCGATTACTGGCGTCTCTATGTGAGTCAGCTGCCAGAAGCAGTCTTTTCCCAGGTGAATGAGAATTTTTATCGAACGACGTTCTTTGAACTCTGTAGTCGTTACCTCTCTCCCTGGTTTGTCTGGAATGTAGAGCGGTCATATCCGAAGGGCCGAACCGATCTTGAATTCGTCGGTAAGTTTCACGAGAAGTTTGCCGGGCTCCGATGGGTCATTGAATTTAAATACTTCTCCAATACTGAATGGGCAGGAATGAAAATATCCTTGGAAGAGTTCACTATTCGGGAAGAAGATGCCATCCAGATTCACAGGTATGGAGAAGGACTGAAACAAGAGTTTCCCGAAGCAAATATTCGGTTGTATGTGATATATTGTATAGGAAACCTGGGTTTTCGGGTTTTTGATGTAACGGGGAAAGAACCGGGTTATTGATAGGGCATATATGAGTGCCCTTCTTGCCGATCTTGATCTGGGGTACCTTTATGTTAGAAAGATAAAGAACCGAATTATCCAGAAATAGTGAGTAAAAGGAAAGCGTGCCATATGGCTCGAAAACCAAGGGGCAATAGGTCGAAAAGACCTGAATACCTATCTTGTTCCTGATCGATCAAAAGAGAATATTGTTATTAAATATTCTGCACCTGGCCGGATTAGGAGCAGAATGAGGAACTTTGTATCCATATGATTACTATTGAGATAGATTGATCTGGCGATTAATTAAAAAAATTTTTTATCTTTAGAAACGTGAACTTTTAGTTTTAAGCCGCTGGGGGGACTTGAACCCCCGACCTGCTGATTACGAATCAGCCGCTATACCGCTAAGCCACAACGGCGTGCCCCGTACTATACGCATGACGTATATTAAAAAATATCCCACATATGGAGTTTGGTATTTCGCGATAATCAACAATCGATCCTGCAGTACTTTTCGATAATGTATTGATTTTCAGACCAATTTATCAATTATTTTCCTCAATAAAAGTATATTCAAAAATATATGTATCATGGAATAAATAAGCGTGCATATTGTTGATTGGTCAGTATAAAAACAATAAAAGAAGAAACTATTTCTCTCCTTCCTATGTGATATATAAGGCATGAAGATCGGAGCAATACTCCCGGTTCTTGCGCTACTTTTCCTGTCAGTACTGACTGCAGGAGTTGTAGCAGAAGAGAATGCTACGGGATCCGGGTGGTATGATCAGGGGCTTACCGCTCTTGAGAATGAAAACTACGAAGAAGCAATCTCCAACTTTTTAAAAGCGGTCGAAGAAGATCCACAAAATGAACAGGCCTACTCCAAACTTGGTGGATCTTACCTGATGACCGGTGATGTTGAATCTGCAATTTACGCATTTCAGAATGTAACGAATTTAAATCCTGAAAACGGAGTTGCATGGGGCAATATCGGATACCTGTATCTCATTGGAAAGGAAAAACCAGATCCGGTCCCGGCACTTGAAGCCCTGACGAAGGCTGTTGAGGTTAAAACCGATGATCCTGGAATCTGGACGAACTATGGTATTGCGCAGCTTCTCAACACCGACTCAGAATCTGCACTTGAATCATTCAATAAAGCTATTGAACTCATGCCGGATGGTTCCCGTGCATATTACTGGAAAGGGATTACACTCTCTGATCTTGGTCAGCCAGAGGAAGCCCTGACTGCATATGAGAAGGCAATCGAATTAAATCCTGAATTTAAAGATGCCCTGTATGCAAAAGGTATTGCAGAAAGTGCTCTTGGTAAATTTGATGAAGCAGAAGCAACCTTTAACCAGGTGCTCACCATTGAGGGAGATTACTCTGAACCATTCCTGACCGTCGGAAGCGATTCTGATGTCTGGGACCGGAAGGGACGTATCCTCTTTGAAGTTCGGAATAATCCTGATGAAGCACTTACCGCCTTTAATAAGGCAGTTGAACTCAACCCCTACAATGCAAATGCGCTCTATTACAAGGGTCGGGTTCTGTATGACCAGGGAGATCTGACCGGAGCAATGGAAGCATTTACTGCAGCTTCAGAAGAAGATCCCCAGATGGGTGTTGCACATTACTGGAAGGGACAAGTGTACATCG
>NZ_JAIWNS010000167.1 GCF_020216685.1 Methanospirillum hungatei
ACAGCCGTCCGAATCTGCTTCGGGCTATCATTTTTCAAAATTTTTTATGGAGAATATATTCCCCATACTGATACATGACCGGTATGGTACCTGTCCAGATCAAGAACTGCAGGATTGGTGATTCCGCCTTTTTCAAGTACCTCCACCACTTCAGTAATCCTGTCCTCTCTTTTTTTATCAGTCCCCATTGATAGCAATTTTAAAAAAAGTATCAGCTCTCCTCCCCTCTTGAGAAAAATAAGATTCCTCAAAGCTATATCGGCCTGGTCACGCTGGGCAATATCCTGAATGAGGAGATCCACGGGCTCGACAAAGGGAAGATACCGCTCGGGATAGCGTGCATCTTCAAATAACGGGATGATGTTTTTTCGTGCCAGGGCAAGGCGGACAAGGCTCCGTACCGGCCGGGGAGAGAATTCCACTGCGTACACAACCTCGGCGTAATCAGACAGGAATGAGACCGTTGATCCGGCTGCAGCCCCAAGATATAAAATACGGGCATTTGTGACAGGAGGCTCACCATGCATATGGCATAATGCAGCAACCTTGCTATAGCCAGGATCCCATATCCGCATGCCATGATACACACGATCTCCAGGCAAAACTGCTCCGGGAGATAATAATTTTCCATCCTGCCAAATCATCCCAGCTTCCCTGCCCGGCATATCTTCTCACCGGCCTTTCTGATAAACTCATCATCAGGAGCTCCTCTGAAATAATCAATCCTTGCAGCGATTGCCAGCTGACATGCAAGTACCCTGCTCACCCTCCCTCTGACCCGTCGTTTTGCATGATGGACTCCTTTATACTGATATATGATACCATGTTTCGGGGGATTTGTCCCGCTTGTCAGATGCATAAATAATGATGGTCCGGCTCCAAGAACCTGAAATGATGCTGCGGGCATACCGGCAAGATGGTGTTTACTTCCCGCTCCTGCAAGAAGACGGGCACTCACAAGTGGGCCACATAAGGCAGACATGTTTGGAAGGGATTTTGTTGCATAATCACGAACATGCTGAGAGATAAGAGTCCGGGATTCACGAACCCGCTGGATATTTCCCGCGAGATGACTTAACGGATGCGTCTGATCCTTTGCCAGGCTCTCAATAAGAGAACTGATATTCCGTTCATTCCCGGATAGTCCGGCAGGGTGCAGTGCAATATAATAATCCTCAATCTTCTCATACAGACGGGCTATTGATTGATCAATCTCATCAAGGATCCTAATAAGATGGATGAGCGCTGCCTCATCTTTATCACATCGCTCTTCCAGGTCACGAATAGTCAGCCCGATTGTAATATCCCGAAGGAGGGACAGGTATCCGTTCCGGTCAGGAACAAATCCGGCACTGACTGCCTCCTCCCAAACCGGCAGGGGGAGTAATTCTGAATTATCACGACTCTCGTGAATATCATCTATTATATCTCCCAAGGATCTGACGGCCGGGGTCAAAAAATCCGACGATCCCTGGTAAAGAGCCTCATACCAATACCGAAATGTTCGGCCGACCTGATTTTTGGCCATTTATATCACCACAATCCCGAATGAATACAGAATGACCGGAATGGTAACAACCCCCATGCAGGGAACCCGTGAGACATCAATCATCTCAGGTATCATCCCGATAGCCGTTGCAAGCATGAGAATGACAAGACCGAAGGGACCGGTCAGAATACCACACACCAGCACAAGAGCGATAGCAACCCAGGTGTTCAGATATGAACTATTCAGACCGGATAAGGATGAAGCCATTCCAGCGAGACTGATCGTAATGACATACGCACCAAGGGCAGCAAGACATGCAATTGTCAGCAGGAAGAGAACCGGTGGCGTTTCAAACCCGGCGAATGCAGCCATCACCCCGTTCCTCATTCGTCCAATGGCAACAAAAACTGCGATACCAATAATACTGTTCGCGAGAGTTGAAGCACCGATTGCAGCAAGGTAATGAAGCCTCTCCTGATCATACGGGATCCACCCGGAGATTACGGTATTGGCACTTGCCGTTGATAACCCGGGAAGCCACCCCACGACCAGTCCGGCAATGGTCCCGGGAAGAGCGGCACGAGCCACACTCCTCGTCTGCATTGAGAGACCTGAAAACCGTTGCCTTGGAATATTCCCTTCAGACGCCGTCAGAAGGAACGGGAGACCAAATAAACCGGTCAAGAGTGGCATAAGGATGCTTCCCGCTCCAAGGGTGTTCCATGAGAGGTACTCAAACCTGAAAGCAAAGAGACCAAGAATGCCTGACACAAGGCAGATGGCACAGAGCCAGCCTGTTGCTTCACTGCGCACGATGATCATACCCATTATCAAAACAAGGAGTGAACCGGTCAGGATATCAACCGAAGACTGAAGAAGGGGAATAAACCACAGTGCTGCAAGTGCCAGAGGGATTGCAAAAATGACTCCCCACAGACTTCCAAGGGCTGATATGCGGACTGCTTCTTCCCCTTTTCCATTCAGTGTCAGAGAGTGGGCAGGCAGAACCGAGAGAGAGGTCCCGTCATCCGGTACACCCAAAAATGTTGCAGGGATTATTTCAAGGAACGAATGGGTGATGAGCGTGGCAATAAGGATGGCCGCCATCCCTTCCGGGCCCAGGAGAGGAAGAAGCGTCGGAGAAAATCCAAGGAGAAGGGCTGCAATCATGTTTGCGTGGATTCCAGGGGTCAGACCACTGATTGTCCCACACATCATCCCCCCCGTTATACCTGCCAAAACATGAATCATCTGGTTCTCATGGATTTAAGTGTATAGAACGCATAAAATATCCGCATCCGTTCTGAATAAGAGGGGCCAGGGGGATGATATGCGGATTGCAATTACACGTCTGAAAGGAAAAGAGGGAGATGACAAGGCAAGGTGCGCACGAAGGGGGCATGACTGTTACCCGGTCTCTCCACTCATCGGGGAGATGAACCCTGACCAGATTGATGCATTTATTCAGGATGTAAAGGACAGGAAATTTGACTGTATTTTCTTTACCAGTGCCCTTCCGGCTCACCAGATTGGACCATATCTGCATGACCTGCCACTTCCCAGGGTCATTGCAATCGGTCCGCAAACTGCAAAAGCCCTCAGAGAATTTGGCATCATGTGCGAGGTGCTCCATGAGTTTTACTCCCGGGCTTTCGTTCCCTTCCTGGGAGACTGGATTGTAGGGAAAAAAATCGGCATCCCCCGATCTGATGCACCAAATGATAAACTTCTCCAGGGAATACGGGATGCAGGGGGTTTTCCATTTGAATTTCAGATTTACGCACTTATCCCGACGTATGAATTGCTCAACCTAGACCAGGCGGAGGGCATTCTTTTTACCAGTGCCTTGTCATTTAAATCGGCCATCTGGAAACGCCGGGAGGATCTTATCCTTATGGCTATCGGAGAGGTGACAGCGGAGGCCATGGAGGATGCAGGCCTTATGCCTGATGTTGTAGGGGATGGATCTCTTGAAGGGACACTCGATGAACTCAATCTCTTCCTTCTCATGAATCCGGGTGGATAATGGAACAATCCTCTTCTTTTCTGGCAGATATTGCTGCGCACCAGGGATCGATCATCCTCATCGACAAACCCCGCGGGCCATCCAGTCACCAGGTGGCGGCATGGGTCAGGGAAATTACCGGCGTGTCATCCGTTGGTCATACCGGAACCCTTGATCCCCCGGTCTCCGGGGTGCTGGTCATTCTTCTCGGGCGGGCAGTCCGACTCACGACTATTCTGCATCAGGATGATAAGGAATATGTGGCACTGCTCAGGCTACAGGGAGATGTATCAGATGCAGAACTTGCTGAAGTCATTCAGCACTTCACCGGAAGGATCTATCAGCGGCCACCCAAGCGGAGTGCAGTAAAACGTGCCCTTCGTATCAGGGAGATCCATGAACTTGAGATGCTGGGAAGGGACGGACGACTTGTGCTCTTGAGGGTGAAATGTGATTCAGGCACCTACATCAGATCACTGTGTCATCATATCGGCATGGCCTGTGGGGTAGGGGGAGCAATGGTTGAGCTCAGGCGAACCAGATCAGGTCCCTTTTCCGAGAAGGATTGTGTCACCCTTCATGCACTCCGCGACGCAGTTGAGCGGGCACGTGCCGGTGATGATTCGTTCCTTCGGAAGATCGTGCGGTCACCCCTTGAGGCATTGGACGGGTTTCCCCGGATATATATGAAGGAATCAGCCGCTGATGCAATCTGTCATGGTGCCAGACTCTCTTCACGGGGTGTTGTCAGTCATGATAAGTTCCAGATGGAGGATCTTGTCGTCATGATGACAGGGGATGATTTCATCGGAGTCGGGGAAGCACTGGTTTCAAGTTCACGGATTGTCCCCGGTGAAAAGGGACTGGTTGTCGCACCCCGGCTTATCATGCAGGATATCGGGGTGTATCCAGCAGTCTGGAAATCTCATCAGCCAAAGAGAGAAAAGTCTTAAAAGAACTGACTGCCAACATATGTAAGCATCTTCTGTTTGCTGAGGTAGTCTAGTCTGGGAAGGCGCAAGATTGGAAATCTTGTGGGAGCAATCCCTCGGGAGTTCAAATCTCCCCCTTAGCGTCTGTATCTGTTTTCAAAGCCTTAGGTATGTATTTTGCAGGTTCACACAGAGCCAGTCAATTAACTCAAAGAAATAGGCATAGTTTCGTATAGACTCAAGTGTGAGCGGATATATGTGGACCTTCTCGTGAAGGGGTTCAGATGCTCATAAGTGCTTGGTACTGATTCTTTCAGGCTCTTGCACTTGCCATTTTTAATCTCTGTGATCCGTCCCTTGCTTGCCAGGCCTGCAGCCTCGGAGATCATCTGGTATTAACTGATTCGTGCATAAAGGAATATTCCAAAGGTCATAGGGTGACCATAAGGATGATAAAGCGCGATTGTAAGATTTATACAGGTCTCTTAAAACATAGTTCAAAAAAGATCTGAACCATATTTACGATTATACGATGGATTGTACAAAATGTATTGATACGTCTTATGATCACCAAATGCTAAATACATCAGCCAGTCTAACTTTGGAATGCAGATAGTAGACTAAATTAAGACACTAGAAGAACAATTACGTGTATGCGGCTAATATCCACATTACCGCATACACGAAAGGGATGAACACCAATTAATTCAGATCCCCTAAGTCTCTTCCGGGCTGCCGGATTTGACAATTTATCTATAGGGTTTCTCTACAAATAATATTTGCCTGTGTTTGGGATAATCCACAATCCTGGCCAGGTAGGGAAGAAATGAACACCAAAAAAGGAAAGTCCCTGAAGAGGGATTTAAAGAGAATCTGTATAGATATCGTGGTTCACCTTGTGGCCATGTATCTATACTACCATCTCTTTTTATTCCCTTCATCCTATTTAGATTCTAGTTCCGTATAGGTCTTCATGGAGAAGATCCGTTTATTACTGTTAAAAATAAACGATGAAACTACCTTTCGTCGGGCACTCGAAAGCTGGCCAGTAGATCTTTACTATTCTTGAATTTCTGATATCAACGTGGCCATCAGTTCATCCAAAATTGACGAATATCTCTGTACCCGCTCAGTAATGACACCCTCATTCAACCTGTTTCAAACAATTCCTGAAGTAATTCAGTAACATTACAAGGTTTTTAAACTGATTCACGAAATGAAGAGTTAAAGTCCACATTTTCTTCTTTGTGTGCACGCGATTTGCCCTGCGATATTGACATCTGGAATTCCATAAGAAATCCAGGTCTTCCAAAAGGTCAAATTTAGATTCAGCCAAATATATAGCAACATATAGTTTATTGTAGCAATTAATCCTCAATTTTATCGAATTATAAAAGACAGGTGGTAATTTATGAGTACAAAGAACATAAATGCGACCCCTAGGAGAAATTGACCTATTTAGGTGATACCTCGGAGATTCAAGAATTAGAGAAAAATTTAGGTTACTGATAGACCTGATTGATAGTCAAACGCTTTCGAGAACTGTATTATCCCTCCACTTGCCTTTGCCTTATCCTTCATTGAGTTCGTTGCTGATGTCCTGTTCCATGACGCCCCATCATCACGGGCTTCCATGACATCGGCAGAAAACTCTGTTGCCACTGTCCCGATTGCATACCCCAGACCAGATGCAGGATTTGGTGTGAGAGCAATCCGGTACGAGAGTGCAGACGGGACCGACCCATCAGCAGCGACAGTCCTGGCTTTGGCTGACGTTGAGTACTGGGCACTGTTTACATTTATCAGCGAACTTCGTGCCCTGACCGTATTACAGAATGCCGGAGCAGCAGCTGATGATCCGGATGCAAATACACACCGGCCGATACCATTCGAATCTGAATAGTTCCCCCCTGTACTCATGACCAGGGACTCGTCTGCTACGAGGTGACTACCATCTATACTCTCGTATGTAACTACCTTGTCTGTTTTAAAGTTATACAGACCCTTTGTCTGGTTCCGGGAATCAAAATCAAGTGAACTGCTCAGCATCAGATGCCCCCCGTTGATCATCAATGAATCTTTGTAGAGTAAGGAGGCCATCGTCTCATTTGGTCCAAACATCCGATCATCACGTGTTCCGGATGAAATTGTCCAGTCGAAAGAAGTATCGGTGCTGACATATCCGATAACGTCTATCAGAGTTGTGATCGATATCAGTTGGTTTTCAGGTGTCGCATTCGGAAGAAAGTCTGCCCCTATCGGAACTGATGTAAAAAATAATGCCAGAATGGCAATTACAGCTATACGTATCCAAAACATAACCCCACCCACCAATGCAAACTGTGTAATTGTCGGGAGAGTATAAGTACCTAATCAGGTACTAAAAAAGTGGAAGACAGAGATAGTTATGTATAGTACTTCTCTATCTGTGATTCATCAACATCGAAGGTCTGATTTGTCTCAATGATACGATAGGGCCCGGTTGCACGGACATCATAGGGTGAGTTCGTTGTTGCATAGGGGAGGGTGAAGGTGCCATTCTCACTCTGCTGACGATAGGTGAAGTGACGGCCCTGGTTTGTAATGATGGGGACTTCGATGGTCCCGGTTCCGGGGATAGTGTATCCCTTGACCCGTTCGAAGATCTTGATGTTGTTGAGAGTTACGTCACCGGGGAATGTCCGGGTTCCGTTTGATTCGTAGATGAGGCGGTAATTCTGGAGGGCCGGGGTGTCGGTGATGGGGGAAGTGTATTTTAGAGAAACAACCTCTTGGTTCGGTTGTTTTTGTGAAAGGAAGACCTGAGTTTGTGACAGATTCAATGGGAGTAAATTTTTCATAACAGGAACTTCCTGGTTTTCTATTGTTGTTGTACGATAAGAAACGAGTACGCTTGTATTTGCTGGAATAAACGAACCATCATTCACATGGAGTTTTACCAAAGTCGTGTTAAAAAAGGCAGATTTCAATCCGATCATCGGTGAGAGTATCTGACTTTTCTGATTTGGAACACTATAAAAGATAAAATAATATGGATCTATCGTTAAATCAAGAGAAATCCACTTAAATAACGTAGGAATGTCATTAAATAACAATTTATTTGTAGTAATAATATATTGTCCATGAAACTTTCCGGCTATCTTCTCTGCCTCCTCATCTGATTCAGATAAGAAATATTTCGCAACTGAACCCATATTATCTTCAAACGGTGATGTGACAATGATCTTATGAGACAAGGCGAGTATCCAGTGTCCATATTCCCATGAGGATATTATCGTCGATGCATTTTCAGGATACGTAAAGTCGCTTTTCGAGTAAATAGAGTAATAATCCAAACCAGAAGAGTTCTGATCTTTTAACCAAAGAAGGGGATCAATCCATTCAAGATCAATAGATGCAATCTGAGTTTCCTTATGGGCTACTTCACTCGCAACAGGAATTGAGAGGATAGTAATTATTCCAATTAATATTCCAACTATGATTATTGACTTATTACTCTTATTTCCTGTAACATTGTTAATTCTTTTATCTGATTTTCGCTTATCTGATGGTGAATTGGAAGTTATCATTCTCCGATATAATTCACTTAAACCGATGCCGGCAAAAAGAACCACAACAATCCCACTGTAGTAAAGATACCGGGTAACGAGCATACTTAGCACAAAAAAACCTATTCCCCAGGTACATAATCCCAGATACAGGGGCTCCTTGAATTGAATGAACTTTTTAAATATTTGATAAAATCCAAAAATCGCAAATGCGGATGCGATATTAAATAAAAGTAAGACCACTACGGGATCAGAGGGCTGCATTTCATCGATGGTTACTCCGGAAATACCAAATCCTAATGTTCCCTTTAATGTACCCATCAAAGATCCTATAATATCAGGAGCACTTACATTAAGGCCAAATAATAATCCAATACCAATTACACCAAATATAGCATAATAGTAGATCCGATTACTCAAAACTGGAGGGAACATTAATAGATACAATAGCAACGATTCAAGAATGATTAAAAAAGGAGCCAAAAGATGAACTATAGAATACTGGCTAAATGATACTCCGGGAACATGAATACCACTGATTCCAAAAAGAATAATAAAAAAACCAAATATTATCGCATGAATCTTTAAAATTTTAAGAAAATCTTCTTTATTATGAATTACCAGAGGTAAAAACAGAGTTATTACCCCAACAATACCTGCAATAAGGGTACAGGTAGGTATTGTCATTATAGCCAGATAATAAATAAGACCACCAATTAATGCAGGTAAGAAATCGCCGTAGTTACATACCAGGCACTGGTGATCATACTCATCACTTATATGATTTTTTGTGCTTTTCAAATTTTTTAGGAGGTAGAAATAGCAGATAAAAAACAATGAAGTCAGCAAAACCTCCAGAATATGATGATCGACATATCCATAAAATGAACGAAAGAGTGTTTCTCCTCCTAATACTGAGATCAATATCGCCGAAAGATATCCAGCCTCCTTATTCCAGGCAAGTTTTCCAAGCATATAACAGATAGGAATCAATATTAATCCCAGAATTGGAGGAATCCACGAGATTATTCGAATAATATCGCTCTGATTTGTTGCACCAAGTAGCCAGACAACGCTGCTTACCATTAAGGGAAATACCGGACCCCAGTCAATAACCTTACCCATTGGATAAGAAAGCATCGGATCATACCATGAATAAGCAGGGAAATGATGAAGTATCTGTTCAACCTGACGGACCGTGTACCAGGGATCGGTCATTGAAACAACAGGCTCGATTCCAGATAGTAAATATTCCATTGGCAACAGACGTATCCAGAGTCCAATGAGAGCAAAAAATAAGAGGCAAATACCTAATCCAATATGAAAACGATCATTGAAAATTGATTTCATTCCAATAGTACTGGTTCTTCAATCACATGAATCCATCGAAATTACACGTAATTGCAGAGATAAAGTTATCCAGGTCAAAATAGTTAACTAATACTGATATTAGAGAATTAAAAAAAGAATGAATCAAAGATTTAAGTATTAGAACTTAAATCCTGATTCGTATGCAAAGGTCTTCTGGAAGTTCTTGATACCGCCGGTGACGGATGCAGTGTCCTTCCAGTTGTTGGTTGCGGATGGAACCTGGTTCTTTCCACGTGCTTCCATGATGGAGCCGCCGAAGAGAGTCTTTACAGTTCCGTCTGCAAATCCACTGCCAGAGTTGCTGTCAGGAGTGACGGCGATCTGGTAGTTCAGCATTGCCGGGATGTCACCAGTTGCTGCAACTGCACGTGCTGCACCCTTGGTGGAGATCTGAGCACTGTTGATGTTAACAAGTTCACTCTTTGCCTTGACGACATTACAGAATGCCGGGAAGTAGCTGCTGGATGAGGATGCGAAGACACAGCGGATGCTGTCTGCAGTCTTCTCCCAGTTGCCTGCAACATCAAGTGTCCACTCTTCTGCACCAACAAGGTGTGCACCTTCAGTGCTTGCATAGGTCAGAACTTTCTCAACTTCGAGGTTGGAAAGGCCCTTGCCCTTGTTCTGTGAGTCGAAGTCGAGGTTCATGTTGAGTGCCAGCTTGCCACCGTTGCTGCGGAGGGAGTCGGTCCAGGTCAGGATTGCGATCTCTTCACCAGCATAGAGCTTGCTGTCATGAATGTTTCCAAGGACCTTTCCTTCATTCGAAACATAGTCATAGTTCTCAGTATCAAGGAGCATTAAGTCAAGGAAACCTGCAAAGTCCATGCTTCCCCAATCTGAAGTACCATCGGCGTTAATGACTGGTTCCATCTTGGTGGTGAGCTCTTCCTTTGGAACATTGAACTTCTTAATATACCAGTTACCATCTGATAACTGAGCAGCATTTAAATAGGTAGTCCAAGAGGTACCATATGTAGTTGCCCATGACTGTGCAACAGACTTGAGGTAGTTATACTCAGCAGTTGTCAAGGAGTAACCTGCATCAATGAGCTGTTCCTGACTGTTGGTATCAAAAATTGCACCAACAAATTCTGCATTCTGAGAGTCGATGGTCCACTGCATTTCTGCTTCCTGGCTGACTGCGCCAGTAACATCGATAAGAGTATCGATGGTAAAGATCTGGTTCTCTGGAACCTGCTGCGGGAGCCGGTCTGCGGATGCAAACCCAGTGACTGCAACAAGTGCAACCAGTGCAAGAACAATTGCGTATCCGAACTTCACGTAAATTTCCTCCTACATTTCATGCTGATACTCTCAGCATCAACAAAACAAGGTTGTGAGTATCGTTATAAATAGTTTCCCAGAAAAAATGTCGTTGATTGACGATAAAACCTTTGTTTATCGTAGTTTTTAAACCCATCCTTTCTTCTAAAATGAGCCTTATTCCTTCAGAAATCTCAAAATAATTCAGGATATTGCAGGAATCGCGAATCATTCGAAATACACACCTGTCGAAGTCATCATTTTCGTATCGCCCTGAAATATCTCTTGATTAACGCTCATGTGTCACCTCCAATGAAAAAAGAGTATTGTCAAAATTTCCACCCTAAACCTGAAAGGCTATTGAATGGATTATCTCATCATCTCCTCAATAAATGAAATGATACCCATGGCGAGAACCAGAATGACATCATCTTTGAACACACTTATTTAAGAACCCGATCCAGTCTCTGATTGATACTCTGGAGGTAATAGAGAATTGAATCAAACCCATCTAAAAATTCATCCATCATTTCGCCCCTCATGATTATAAATTCTGAATATTTTCCCGAATAGGGATATTCAGTAACCTCAAGAGATTTGATCTTCACCGGGGGAGAAATCTTTCGAATCGACTGAATAAATGCAGTAATTTTTCCCTCTTCACCTTCAATTACAATAGCAACCTCTTGTGAAGACTGATTTCGAACATACCCGGTTAATTCAAGACCATCAGCGATATCCTCAACGTAATTCCGAAACCCTGCTCCCCGGACTTTTCCTTTCACTAAAATATGATAGTGTTTCTTATCTGAAGCGGACATAGTAAATAAACTCCAACGAATCCATGGGCACTATCTGCATAATACTCTCACGGGCAGTGCTGAATGTTTGAACGCATCATCATTATTTGTGTGAGCCCAATACATACTAATGAATCCATCTTCAAAAGTATCATCTGCCCCATCAGAAGACGAGAACGAAGGGCCCCTTACATTCGAGAAAGTATGGAAAATGTTTCAGGA
>NZ_JAIWNS010000007.1 GCF_020216685.1 Methanospirillum hungatei
ATATCCCTCTTGTGAACTCCCGCATATCATCATCATTCTCCGGAACCGGGTTACAACCTCCTCTGGAAGAATGCTTCATCAGTCATACCGGGGAGGTTCTGCAGGTTGAGGTCTCGACCATGGCTATCACATATCGTGGTAAGCCTGCCATTCTGGTGATTGCAAGGGATATCAGGGAACGGAAAAAGGCAGAAGCCCAGCTCAGGGAGTATGCCCGGGTTCTGGAAGATAAAAACCATGAACTTGACTTTTTAACGAACCGGCTGATCGGCATGAACCGGGAACTTGATGATCGTGTCAGGGAGCGGACCGGTGAAGTAAACCGGCTTCTGAAACAAAAAGACGATTTTATCAATCAGCTTGGCCATGACCTGAAGACGCCTTTGACCCCTCTGATCGCCCTGCTCCCGACTCTTCTTCATGAGGAGCATGATGCTGAGAAACGTGAACTCTACGGGGTCCTTCTCAGGTCTGTGTATTCTATCAGGGAACAGACAGAGAAGATCCTCACCCTGGCACGACTCAGCCGGCACGAAGGGGTGGTTGAATTTGAGATGATCCGTCCGGCCAGCCTTATTCATCAGGCCGTAGAGAAACACTGGCTCTTTATCGAACAGAAAAACCTCACTGTGGAGGTGCTGGTCCCTGATGATCTCACGGTGAGTTTTTCAAACCGGGATGCTTCATCGGTATTTGAAAACCTCCTCAGTAATGCCGTCAAATATACCAGGAACAATGGCCGGATACGTATCTATTCCCAGGTGGATGATCAGGCGGTGATTATCACCTTTGAAGATACCGGAATTGGTCTGACAAGAGAAGAGGCCCTCCATGTATTTGATGAATTTTACATGGCCGACCGGTCAAGGCATGACCGTCAGTCATCAGGCCTTGGTCTTTCCATCGTAAAACGGGTGATGGAGTGTTATGGAGGAAAAGTATGGGTAGAGAGTGAGGGAAAGGACACTGGTTCCCGGTTTATGATCTGCCTTCCGCTCACCCGTGACGGATGTTGTAATCTCCCCTGACAATTATCTGAGTGATTGTACGAATGCCGTGATCTCGGAGATAAGCGTATCTGGTCTTGCAAGACTATCCTCGATTTTTCTGACCAGGGCTGAACCCACGATGACGGCATCAGCTCCTGCCTCTGTCCATTCCCTGACCTGTTCCCTGTCAGAGATGCCAAATCCGGGGGCTATCGGGATATCTGTCCTGCTTTTGAGGTCGGCAAGCAGTTTTCGTGCAACCGGGTCGGTCTTCTGTCTCATTCCGGTGACACCAAGAGCCGCGACCAGGTAGATAAATCCACTCTTCACGGTAAGGATTTTTATTAGCCGTTCAGGGGAGGTGGTCGTGCTGACCATCATGACCGGAGCGATCCCTGCAGTTTCTGCTGCGGTAATATAAGGGCCTGCCTCCTCGTATGGAAGGTCTGCAACAACCACGGCATCGATACCGGCATTTGCGGCATCCTGATAGAAGGTGTGAATATCCCGCTGCAGGATCAGGTTCGTGTAAGTCAGGACGACCAGAGGGATATCAGAACTCTTCCGGACTTCTCTGACCAGGTCAAAGAACCGGTCGGTATTCATCCCTGATGCAAGTGCCCGCTGGTCTGCCTGCTGAATGACCGGGCCGTCGGCAACGGGGTCTGAGAACGGAAGTCCAAGTTCGATGATATCCGCTCCACCATTCTCAAGTGCTTTGATGATCTCAAGACTGGTTGCAAAGTCCGGATCTCCTGCGACGGTGAAGGTCATAAGAAGGCTTTTTGTCCTGGTTTCAAATGCCTCCTTGAGACGGTTCATTGCTTTCCCTCCATGTACCTTCGAACGGTTTCAACATCCTTGTCTCCCCGTCCGGAGAGGTTAATGACAATGATGGTATCTTCTGAGAGATCCGGTGCCAGTTTTCGTGCAAATGCAACGGCATGTGAGGACTCCAGTGCCGGAACAATCCCCTCAGTCCGACAGAGGTACAGGAAGGCCTCAAGTGCTTCGGTATCGGTAATTGCCGTGTATTCAATCCTTCCTGAATCCTTATGCATCGCATGTTCAGGCCCGACACCTGGGTAGTCAAGCCCGGCTGATATGGAGTGTGATTCGATTATCTGGCCGTATGCATCCTGAAGAAGGTAGGAATAGTTCCCATGGAGAACACCTGGTCTTCCTCCGCAGAGTGAAGCGCCATGTTTCCGGTCAAGCCCCTCTCCGCCTGCCTCAACTCCGTACATCCTGACTGCCTTATCTTCGATGAACGGATGAAAGATCCCGATGGCATTGGATCCTCCCCCGATACAGGCGATGATGACATCCGGAAGCCTTCCTTCTGCTGCCAGGATCTGTTTTTTTGTCTCATCACCGATGACTCGTTGCAGGTCTCTGACCAGAGTGGGGTATGGGTGTGGTCCGGCGACCGTTCCGATGAGATAATGGGTGTCAAGAACACGGGCTACCCAGTCACGGAGTGCCTCATTCATGGCGTCCTTGAGTGTCCGGGTCCCGCATGTGACCGGGATGACCCGTGCTCCCATCATATTCATCCTGGCAACATTGAGGGCCTGGCGGGCAATGTCCACTTCACCCATGAACACGTCAACCTCAAGGCCAAGGACCGCTCCGGCGATGGCGGTTGCAACCCCGTGCTGCCCTGCACCGGTCTCTGCAATGAGCCGTTTTTTACCCATGTGTTTTGCGAGGAGTGCCTGACCCAGGGCGTTGTTCATCTTATGGGCCCCTGAATGGAGGAGATCCTCACGCTTGAGGTACACCCTGCACCCGAGATCCCGCGACATGTTGGTACAGAAGGTCAGGGGAGTTTCCCGTCCGGCGTAGGTTGTCAGAAACTCCCGGAGTTCTTTTTGAAAGGCCGATCCCGGGAAGATCTTCAGGAACGCATCTTCCAGTTCTTCCAGGGCTCCCATGAGGGTTTCAGGGACAAAGCATCCGCCGTACTCCCCAAGCCGGGTATTAAGCTGCATGGTATGCCTCCCGGGCGTTTTTCACAAATGCCATGACTTTTTTTGCATCCTTTATGCCAGGTGATGATTCAACACCTGATGCAACATCAACGGCATATGGTCGTAATCGTACTGCTTCTTTTACATTGTCCGGGGTTAATCCACCGGCAAGTATGACTGGAATTGTTGACATGGATATGATTGATTGTGCGTAATCGTGATCGTAGAGGGCTCCTTTCCCCATACTTGCATCGACAATCACGGCATCGGCATCTCCGGGTAGTGGATCACCCGGCTGTATGACCCGTATGACCTGGTACGGGCGGTTCGTGGGGAGGGTATGCGGATGGGATATCTGAATGGCCGTCGGCTGAAGGGTAAGCATCTGTGCCAGGTCCTGACTTGAGCTGGTATGCGATACACAGACCCTTCCCATGTATGGTCCGGCAGCCCTGAATATCGCTGCAGCCCTTTGAACAGATACTTCACGGGGTGATTCTGAGAAGAGGACTACCCCGATTGCATCGGCTCCTGCCTTATCTGCAAGACGTGCATCTTCAGGTCTGGTAATGCCGCAGATCTTTATGCGTATACTAACCCCTCCACTCTTTTTCCTGGATTTTTTGAGGACATAATACTTGATCCGATGAGAAACCCGTCTGCGTACTGGCTCATAAACCTGATATCACAGGGCCAGATCATCCCGCTCAGAGATACAACGGTTCTGCCTGCCTGATGAATCAGGGGAGCAATCCGCTTTGTGGTGGACAGGTCGGTTTTGAATGTCCGCAGGTCGCGGTTATTTATTCCGATGAGTTCTGCGCCGGTATCGACTGCCATCCGTGCCTCCTGTCTGGTATGCACTTCAAGCAGGGGTTCAAGACCGCGTTTTTTTGTTGCTTCGACAAAGTGCCCGGTCTCTTCTCCAAGAACTCCGGCGATCAGAAGGACGGCATCCGCTCCTAGAGCCCTGGTTTCGTCCAGTTGCTGCTCATCCACGATGAAGTCCTTTCTAAGAATTGGAACCGTCACCGTGTCCCTGATGGCCGGGATGGTTGCTGAACACCCGGAAAAGTATTCAGGTTCAGTCAGGACCGAAAGAGCACAGCAGCCTCCATGCACCAGTTCAGTTGCAACATCCTCTGGTTTTGCCTCTCTTCTGATGACCCCCCGTGAAGGTGATGCAAACTTGAGTTCTGCAATTACCGGATGTGCATGAGTTCTCCGTTTCTGAATGATTGCATCTTTCAGACTGATGGGAGTATGGGAGGGTGTCTGGAAATTGCCGGGGAGCTCAGACGCCCGCCGGTGGGCTGATGCGACGATATCATCAAGGATCATGCGGATCCCCGAAGTGCCATAACCAGCCGGTATGCCTGTCCTGAATCGACCACGTCCCTGGCAATTCTGTACCCATCATAGATGCAGGTGGCTTTATCTCCGAGGTAAATTGCTGCTGCTGCATTCAGGAGGACAATATCCCGGCAGGGACCTTTTCTTCCTGAGAAGATGTTCATGATGATCGCTGCATTCTCTGCAGGGCTTCCTCCTGCGATGGTTTCCCGCGATACCCTGGTAATTCCGAACTCTTCCGGTGTCAGGGTATACCTGCAGATGGTCCCCCCTGATAATTCATGAACCTCGGTCTCACCGGTGATGGTGATCTCGTCGGTTCCGTCTCCATGAACCACCATGGCATGGGACACCCCGAGGTTTGCCAGTGCTCCGGTTATGGAGGGGATGTGCCGTGTATCTCCGACACCGATCAGTCGTGCCGAAGCTCCGGCTGGATTGAGCAGCGGGCCGAGGATGTTAAAGACCGAGAAGAAACCGATCTCCCGTCGTGCTGAAGCAACTCTTCCGATGGCAGGATGATATCCAGGGGCAAACAGGAATGCGATATTGTGTGATGAGACCGAAGCTGCAGCCTTCTCAGGGGTCAGGGTGATTGGAATTCCAAGGGCCTCGAGCACATCTGCCGATCCTGATCTGCTTGACACTCCCCTATTCCCGTGCTTGACAACTCTGACGCCTGCTGCTGCTGCAACGAGGGCTGCGGCAGTACTGATGTTAAAGGTATGAGCCCCGTCTCCGCCGGTTCCGCAGGTATCAACGAAGGTACCAGAGGTATCTGTTTTTACCCGGACAGCCCGGTCCCTGAGCACATGGGCAAAGGCAGTTATCTCATGAGCGGTCACCCCCTTCATCGAAAGAGCGGTCAGGATAGAACCAATCTGTGCATCAGTTACGTTTCCGTCTGCAATCGAGGTCATCAGATCCCTGGCCTCTTCTGGAGCCAGATCCTGCATACTGACAACTTTCCTGATAGTATCCTTTATCATCAGCATTCACCTCCGTACATGAGGAAATTCTTCATAATGATGCGGCCTGCCGGAGTCATCACACTCTCCGGATGAAACTGCAGGCCATATACCGGATGGTTCCGGTGGGCAACTGCCATGATTGTCTGGTCATCCTGTGTTGTTGCAGTCACTTTCAGGACAGAGGGAAGGGTTTTTGGTTCGGCCGTGAGGGAATGGTATCTGGCAGCAGGAAAAGAATCCGGAACGCCATTAAATATTCCTTCTCCGGTGGTATGGATCTCACTGGTCATCCCATGAACCGGCCGGTCCATCTGCCTGATGATCCCTCCCAGCGTGTCAATAATGGTCTGGTGTCCCAGACATACGCCGAGTATGGGAACCTGTCCTAGGTATGTCTGTATGACCTCTCTGCACACCCCGGAGTCCTTTGGAGTTCCCGGTCCTGGCGAGAGAATAATCCGGTCTGGATCTGCCTTTTGTATGGTTTCTATCGGTTTATTACAGGTGATCGGTACCGGTTCAGCACCAAGGGATCCGACCAGCTGGTAGAGATTGTAGGTAAAACTGTCAAAACAGTCAATGATAACGACCTTCATGGTAATCTTCCTGCGGTGAATACTGCCTGTGCCATTGCTCCTGCCTTTGCCTGTGTCTCATCAAATTCTCTGGACGGGACCGAATCTGCAACGATTCCTGCACCGGCCTGACAGGTGGCAATGTTATTTTTTACAATTACTGTTCTGATTGCGATGGCAAACTCCATCAGTCCGTCAAATCCAAGATAACCTACTGCCCCTGAATAAATTCCCCGGGGGGCAGGTTCCAGGTCCTGGATAATCTGCATGGCACGGATCTTTGGTGCTCCGCTCACGGTTCCTGCCGGAAAACATGCCTCCAGTGCATCAACCGACCCTTTCTCTTTCATAAGTTCTCCGGTGACTACGGAGGTGATGTGCTGGACATGGGAAAATTTGTCGATGGACATAAAATCAGGGACCTTTACGGTTCCAAACTCAGATACTCTGCCGATGTCATTTCGTGCAAGATCGACAAGCATCAGGTGCTCGGCCCGTTCCTTGGGGTCGGCCAGCAGTTCTTCAGCAAGCTGTGCATCCTCAGCCTCTGTCTTTCCCCTCGGTCTGGTTCCCGCAATCGGGACTGTCATAACTGTCCTGCCTTCAGTCTTTACCAGCATCTCAGGGCTGGATCCGATGATGACCTCATCACCAAAATTGAAATAATACAGATATGGTGAGGGATTGATCGTCCTGAGAACCTGGTAAATCCGATATGGATCAGCAGAATACGGGAGTGAAAATCTTCGTGAGAGGACAACCTGAAAGATATCTCCAGCCCGGATGTGCTGCTGGGCCTGTGCCACGGCACGTTCATAAAAATCCCGGTCATGATCCGGAAGATGCACCTTCTCCTGCATGACTATGGGGATTTGATCTCTTTTTTTCAGGTTTGCAATCGCCTGCTCTAATGTGTGGACTCTTCTGACTGCATCATCGTATTTTTCCTGAGGGTCATCCCCGCACTGAACAAAAGTCCCTGCAATCAGCAGACAGGAGTGGGCAACATGATCAAAGATGATGAGATCTCCTGGGATCATGAGTCTGATTACCGGGCCCTCCTCCTGTCCTGCCTGCACCATCCCTTCGGTGATGTCCCGGACCAGATCATACCGGCAGTAACCTGCCATACCGCCGGAAAATGTGCCTGCATCTGGTGTGTATGCAGATAATTCTCTCTGGATTATCCGGAGCACATCGGTCGGGGACGTTATCTCCTGATCCTGGAGCAGATTTTGAAATACGTCCTCCTCTTTGCCTGATATGTTGCATGAATCAGAAACCGCCAGTGTTGCGAGCGGCTTTACTCCGATGATTGATCTGACTGCACGTTTTGGAACACCTTCCATCGACTCAAGTAAAAATCCCTGTTCCTGTGACAGGGCGGCATATATCTCTGCAGGATTTGCAGATGGTTCCGGTATTGGGAGAAAAACCGGAATATAGGTCGTTTGTAGAGCGGATTTGGCGATCTTCTCATACAGGTGATATGGGAAAATCTCCATGGACTGACCTGCCTTCATGGCAGTATCCATTCCACCGGCATCACCTTTTGGAATACCTGGCTTATCATGATCATATATGTAAGATAATGTGCATATATATACATTATTGTCTGTTTTAAACATGGAAAAAAAATTCTGTATTTCATTCAATTGTAGCATATATTATGAAAAGACTTGAAAACCGTGTGAGGCGCTCTAAAATGAGATCCAGACGGTATCTGACAATTTTGTCTTTTTAATGTACGGCAAATGAGTGCATATATATATTATCAAATCCCATTGGATTTTGTTCTGCCCTCATGAGGGGCAGTGGACAAGACGGCACTGTAAGACCTTCCAGAAACAGAGTAAAACACACAACTGACATCGAACATTCCGTAAAAAACGGTAGATAACTCTGCCGGGTGATTTATCAGGGAGCATATACGTGGAGCGAAAAAAGATTGCATTCTTCTGTTGGGAGTCGTTGTACTCCGAACGGGTGGGCGGACTTGCGAACGCGGCAACATATTTGGCTCAGGAGCTTGCGAAAAGAAACGAAGTTCATTATTTTACCAGAGGGGATAGCGATTTTTCCTTCAACGGTGTGCACTACCATGCGGTCAGACCGGAAGGGGGAAATATCGTTGAATACTGCCGGAACATGAGTCATGCCATGGTGAACCGGTTCAGGGAGTATGATGGGACTCCTTTTGATATCCTTCACTTTCATGACTGGCATGTAACCGAAGCATTACACCTCCTGCAGGACAGAAATACCATCTTCACGTACCATTCAACCGAATATGGACGAAATGGCAACGAACACGGAAGCTGGTGGGAATACCACGAGATATGCGGGAAAGAATGGTATGCAGGCCTGATTGCCCGTCAGGTCACCACCGTCAGCAATGTTCTTCGTGAGGAGGTCATGAACCTGTACCAGGTTCCTGACTGGAAGATCCGTGTCTTTCCAAACGGGGTCATCCCTGAACAATTTGATGTAGACCTTGATCAGGGAGCATTAAAAGCCGAGATGGGAATTCACCCCTATGCACCGACCATCCTCTTCATCGGACGGATGGCATACCAGAAAGGCCCGGACCTTCTCCTTGATGCCCTTCCGATGGTGAAGGAAGAGTACTGGGGAGTGCAGGTGATCATGGCCGGAGACGGAGGCATGCGTCCATGGCTGTCACAGGTTGCATATGATCGGGGGCTTCCTGTCCGGTTCCCGGGGTATATAACCGATGCAGAGTATGTCCGGCTCCTCAATGCGGCTGACCTTGTCGTCATACCAAGTAGGAATGAACCGTTTGGGATAGTACTTCCCGAGGCATGGAGTGCAGGACGCCCGGTGGTGGCGTGTGATGTCGGCGGGTTACATGAGAATATTGAGTCATATCGAGATGGCATAAAAGTCCCAGTATCAGCTGACCGGATAGCAGAAGGCATCTGCCAGGCCCTTGAAGATACAAATCGTCTCTCAAAGTTTGGCAGAACCGGACGATCCAAGGTGTACCGGCAGTTCAGATGGGAAGGAATTGCGCAGAAACTTGACCGAATGTATGGGACAGTCTGCAGCTGACCTGTATCTCCTCTCTTTTTTCACCTGACCATGGAGATTTTTATTCCTGCATCATAATCTCTGAGCATGACATCAAAGCCGGCTCCTATGAATCAGGAATCTTATGACATCTATAATCCTGCTGATGGGAGTCTTGTCGGCAGCGTTCCTGCGGGAACACCCGATGATGTGAATAATGCGGTCAGTACCGCATGGGAAGCCTTCCGGTCCTGGTCTCAAACCGATCCCCTTGACCGGTCAAAACTCCTCTTTTCTGCAGCTCAGCTTGTACGGGCTGATACTAAGGATCTTGCCCGCCTGCTTACCAGGGAGCAGGGAAAACCACTTCGTGAATCCATGAATGAGGTAGCAGGATTTGCCAGGGTGCTGGAGTATTATGCCTCAATCTCCGGCACTCTGCAGGGTGACTCTGGGTTTAGCAAAACGTATGGGCACATGATGGTCATGCGGCAGCCCCTTGGTGTCTGTGCAGCCATCATCCCCTGGAATATGCCGGTCCTCATCATGGGTTGGAAGATTGGGCCGGTACTTGCAACCGGAAATACGATGATAGTAAAACCGTCAACGACCGCCCCCCTGACCTGCAAAGCCCTGGCAGGATATCTGTACCGTGTTGGCGTTCCTGAATCAGTCCTTCAGCTGGTGACCGGATCCGGAGAGGTGGTGGGAGATGCACTTGCCCGACATCCGGATATCAAATCACTGTCATTTACCGGTGCTTTTCCGACAGGTATTCAGGTTGCAGAGCATGCAGCAAAGACCTTAAAGAGGACCATACTTGAACTTGGCGGGAGTGATGCCATGATCGTCTGTAAGGATGCAGACCTTGAAGCGGCGGCGAAGGGAGCAGTGTCAGGCAGGTTCTTTAACTGTGGCCAGACCTGCACTGCAATAAAAAGGGTATTTGTTGATACCAGCATCTCTGCACCCTTTGTTAAGCGGGTCAGGGAACTGGCCGGTGCACTTCAGGTTGGAAACGGGCTTGTAGCCGGTGTGGATATGGGGCCGGTTCATACCAAAAGACAACGGGATATACTCCATTTACAGGTGCAGGAGACCGTGGATAA
>NZ_JAIWNS010000008.1 GCF_020216685.1 Methanospirillum hungatei
CCGGCTCGGTACCGTACTGTCCGGGGGAAAGATACCAGATTCTGCCCCCTATGACATGGGGACGTTTTATCTTCCGACCATCCTCACTGATGTCGATCCCGATGCTCCGGTCATGCGTGAAGAAGTATTCGGTCCCGTTCTTCCAATCTCTGAATTTGACTCCATATCAGACGCAATTGAGCGGGCGAACGCAACACGGTTTGGTCTTGGTGCATCAGTCTGGACCCATGACATGAGAACGATATCCCGTGCGACTCAGGAGCTTGATGCCGGCATTGTCTGGGTGAACCAGCACCTGAGAATACCTCCTGAAGTACCCTTCGGAGGTGTGAAGTCATCAGGTCTTGGGCGGGAAAACGGCCGGTATGCTCTCTTCCATTACCTGGAAGAAAAGACCATTCTCATTCATCCCTGAGTACCATGACATCACGACAGGTTGGAGTTCATGTATCCATAGCCGGGTCATTCGTACATGCCTTTGACCGGGCCAGAGAACGGGGTTGTGACTGCTTTCAGATATTTACCAAGAATCCACGGGGCTGGAAGGCGAAACCAATCGAAAAAAGGGATTCTGATGCCTTTATTCACGAAAGTGAACAATTCAGACCTGGGACCGTATTTGCCCATATCTCCTATCTTCCCAATCTTGCCGGAGACAATTCTGTCATGTATGAGAAGTCGGTGGATGCATTGAGGATGGAACTTGACCGGTGTCAGGCCCTTCATATCCCTTATCTGATCACTCATCTGGGACATGCCGGGGATGACTGTGCACACGGGAGATTACGGGTTGTTCAGGCAATTGACACCGCACTTGAAGGCAGCGATCCGGGGACTATGCTTCTTCTTGAAAACACCGCAGGAGAGAGGCATTCGGTAGGGAGCACGATTGAGGATATCGCCGATGTCTTTGGACGGTGTGAAGAGCAGAATCGGATTGGTATATGCTTTGACACCTGTCATGCCTTTGCAGCAGGGTATGATCTCCGGACGGCAGAATCGGTGGGCCAGGTGGCTGATCTGATTCAGGATACTATCGGTCTTCCATCGGTCCATGTGATCCATCTCAATGATGCAAAGGGAGAGCTGGGGAGCGGGCTTGATCGGCATGAACACATCGGTATGGGGACCCTTGGTGTATCTGGTATCCGTTCAGTCCTCATGCATCCGGGATTTCTAAATATCCCCTGTATCTGTGAAACACCGGTCGATGATCGGCGCGGTGATGCAGATAACATCCGGGTCGTCAGGGAACTCATGCAAATCCGATAATGGAAAATGACTATAAATTGCAGAGATTGCAGGAAAAATATTCAATACTCCTGATAAAATCCCCAACTCTTCTCTTTTCAGTTTCAGGGATTAATAATTGAAACAGTGTGTAAATCTCTGAAAAATCAGACTTCTTATCCGAGAACCTTATAGGATCCTTTTCATAAACAACAGATACAAGAATCTTGGGATTTCCCGTATTTCAGATACTGGTGATCCGAAAGATGGGGAAGGTGTATGTGATGTCAGGAAAACCATTCCGAATCTTGGGATATCTCATCCTGGTAATTTTCGTTGCATTCAGTGTATCAGGTACAGCACAGCCGATAACTGCTCCTGCCGTGATCACATCACCAGGGATGTACGAGCTGACTGCAGATGCACGGGGGATTACTGATATGTATGGGATCAGGATCGAAGCATCTGATGTTGTCCTTGACGGCCAGGGTCATTTTCTGGGTGGAGACCAGCGGGACAAATCAGTCGGTATTTATGTGAATAAGTTTGGCGGTTCTATCACTAATGTCACAATAAAAAACCTGAAACTTGAGGACTGGAACAATGGTGTCAGTTACCAGTATGTAAAGGGAAAAGAGGGTGATACCAATGTTATCTCAAACCTGGATATCATCGACTGCCCGACCGGTATTCATATCGAGTATTCAGATTTTATTCGCATAACTGACAACCTGATCCGGGACTGTTCAAAGGCAATTAATATTGAACAGACCTCCAGCAAAGTCACCGTGACGAAAAATACCCTGAAAAACAACGGGGTTGGCGTCATCGTCATGAAGACCGCAGACGTCACATTGCATGATAATACTATCAACACCTGTGATGTCTATGGCGTTCAGGTCACAGATTCATCAGGATTTACTCTCACCAAAAACGGCATCAGCGACAATAAATATGCAGCACTTCAGATTGAAAGCACCACAGATTCTGTTATCACCGATAATAACTTTTCAAAGACCACAACCGGTCCGGTGGTTGTCATTGGGAACGGGGTCAGGGGTGCGAAGATATACAATAACTACTTTGGAAGTGTGACGAATATCTCCGTAGATGAGATCAGCAGTGATATTGTCTGGAATCTAACCCTTGAAGAAGGCGTGAATATCCTGGGAGGTCCGTATAAAGGTGGCAATTACTGGGGATCTGCACCAGGCCTTGATGGGTTTTCAGACACGGTTCCTGATGAGGACGGATATGGAATCGGTGACAAACCATATGAGATAAATGCCTATAATATCGATTATCTCCCCCTCACAAATACCGATAAAAACTATCCTGCCCCAACTCCTGAGCCTACCCCTGAACCAGTCGAGCCGGTTTCATCAGAATCTGAAGAGAATATTCCTGCAGATACCAACACCACATCTGAAGAAGGACCGGTTACCAATCAATCGGGTGAGGAACTGTCGGTAGAAGAAACAGAACCGTCTGAACCCATAACGAATGAGACTGCCACTGAGGGAGTGAATGAGACGATCAATGCCACGACAGAATCCCCTTCAGCCACACCTGCAATCTCTGTACAGAACGAGTATCAGGATGAAGAGTCTGTCTTTTCAGCCCTGGGTTCAGAAGTCGTCAGGGTGAAGGATGAGAACGGGACGGTTATTGCAGAAAATATTTCAGAAAATGAGACCCCGGTGACGGCTCCGGCAGTTAAAAACGGGTACCTTCTCTTTACCGGACTGACCCCCGGAAATCAGGTTGTTCTCACCACCAGCACTCATCAGGAGGTCGTACTGGACGCAGTAATGACATCACGTCTCTCGGTTCCGGTTCCCGCAGATATTCCCTTATATACCTCATGGAAGGTTATGGCGATGAATGCAACCACTGCCCAAGGATCCATCGACCGGTATCCTGCAGCCGATGAAACCGTGGTCATTGCCGTATCACTGGCAGAACCTGCACCATCACCTTCATCGGATAATTCATCAATGGCGGTGCTTTCAGTCAGTGATCCTGCTATCCTGACTATTCCTGAAAGTATCTCCCCGGTACCGACACCTGATTCCATTCAGCCGGTTGATATTGCCAATAACTCCACACCATTTGAGGTGGTCCCACCCATCCTCACATATCTTCCTGAAATGCGGTCAGGCAATGATACCGGGACTGCATCCATCGTCATTGAGAATGGTGCCGGAGAAAAGGTGCCTGGTCACACGGTTACTGCATATGCCGGCCCTGGTGGCGCAATCTTTCCGGAAGGGACTGTTGAAGTGATGGCTGGCGGAGATATCACCTTTGTGCTCACTCCCTATGAGGGACACCAGATTGAGTATCTCCTGATAGACGGATCCAATGTTGACCCGTCATCTGAATACTCGTTTGTGAATGTAACAAGGGATCATACCATCATTGCAGGATTTACATAAAGCCCCCTTCTCCTCATCCGGCTCTCATTTTTCTTTTATAAACAGATAGAAGAGTAAATACCTTAATAAACCCCCAAAATGATACGTCCTTCCGGTTACATCTTTATCAGTAATCAGCACCTTAGTACTACTATGAACGCCATCTCCTGGTACCGGTACCTGATGGTGTTTATCTTCGTTCTGACGGCAGTATCATGTATCACGCCCTGTTTTGCCGAAATATCGGTAACCGGAACTGATATCATTACTCCAGTGGTTACAGTGCCTGTTCCATTGGATGAAATGACAACCAAAGCGACTATTGCTCCGATTCATACCAAGGAACCGGCGGTAAAGCCCCCGGTGGAAAACCCAAAGCCTGGCGTGAGCCCGATTTTTCCCCCTCCGGTGCAAAGTCCGACCATGAGACCGACAACGGGTACAGGGACCGCGACACCAACTCCCTCTCCAGTCAGTACCATGACCGGAAATAATGAGACGGCAGAGACATATTTCCAATGGGGACGGGCATATGAGGATGTCGGGAACTGTCAGGCTGCACTGGTTGAGTTTGAAAAGGCGATTGCCCGCGACCCGTACTATGCCGATGCCTGGTATCACCGTGCGATCTGTTATGAAAGACAGGGGATGTATGATGAGGCATATGACTCATACCGGTTCCTGCTGACCATAGAGCCTGGGTTCTTCTCGGCGAATAAGAACGTAACGCAACCTCTGACCGCAAATATCAGTCCGGGAGCGTTTCCAAAGCCCCCTGGTGAAGAGTCGGTCTTGAACGGGCCATTCTTCTGGATCCTGATCGGGACCGGAGTAGGCGGGCTCATTATCAGTGGTCTTGTTCTGTATCATATTCGCCGGCGTCCTGCTCCGGATGGAACGGTGGTCCTGACCAGGCAATCCACAGGGCCCGTTACCAACGAGGAGCTGAGCGCGATCGCCGACAAGATTACAGAGTACTATGACGGGGACAGGGAGATCTGCATGCAGGTCATTAAACTTGCAATAGAGATAGCCCGGGAGGGAAGAGAAGGAAAACCGGTAGGCACCGCCTTTGTCCTTGGTGATAGTGATGCTGTCCTCGAACGGTCCAGGCAGCTTATCCTGAACCCCCTCGCCGGTCATTCCTCAACAGAAAGGAAGATTACCAATCCGGACATGCGGGAGAACGTCAAGGAACTAGCCCTTCTGGATGGTGCCTTTGTCATCAGGGAGGACGGGACGGTTGAAGCAGCCGGCCGGTACATCTCTATTGATACCAGTAATGTCCAACTTTCAAAAGGATTTGGAACCCGTCATGTATCTGTTGCCGCAATAACACAGGAGACAAAAGCGATCGGTATTGTCGTCTCTGAAAGTGGCGGTCAGGTCAGGATTATGGCACAGGGCCGGATAATCCTTGAGACCAGTTAAAATTAGAAGGAGATCTCCGGTCTTTTGGCAATCTCTTCCTCAAACTCCAGGTACTGAAGCTTGGAAAGACCTGAAATCCTGGCGACCAGGTTTGATGGGATGGTATCAACCATGGTGTTAAACTGCTCGGCGATGTTATTGCAGGTGTACCGCTGGCGTGCAATCTCATCTTCAACACTTTTCACAGCGCCCATCAGGTCTGATACGGTTGCCTGGGTCTTTAAGTCCGGATAATTTTCCATAACCGCAAACAGTCTTCCCAGGATCGTCCGTGATTCAGCTTCAAGTGCTGCGATATCACCAGCTCCTGCTGATCCGACTGATGCCCGCATTGCAGTGACCCGCTCAAATGTCTCCTTTTCAAAAGCGGCATAGCTCTTCACCGCCCCCAGGAGCTGGTCAATCATATCAAGCCGCTTTTTCAGGGCTACTTTTATCTGACCTAAGGTCGCTTTATATGAATTTTTGAGTGCATAAAACCGGTTATACAGAGATACAAACCAGATCACCAGTCCTATGATGACCAGGATCACGATACCGGGCAGAATGAATTCCATCATGTGTATTCCTCCAACCTATTGCATCAGGACTGATTAATAAATCTTCTTTAGATTTAATCTGATGTCCTGACCCTCCCTGTAAAAAGGGAAGATTGATACCTGACCATCGTCTGAATTATCAGAACAATAAGGTATAGGGAATGGACTTTCTTCCGGTTGCAACAAGTATATTCACCCTTTTTATTCTGATAGGGGTGGGATTTCTCGCGTTCCGCATGGGATATATTACCCGGAGCGGGGCGTCAGGTCTCTCTTCTCTTCTCGTAAATGTTGCGATACCCTGCCTTATTCTGGAGAGTATGCAGGTCCCTCTCTCACGTGGCCTTCTCTATTCGATGGAAGTTATTGCAATAATTGAGGTCGTTGTTTACCTTGTCTCATTCATCTGTGCCATAATTATCCCCTGGTTCCTGAAAGGGTCGGTCTTTGAGACCGGCGTCCTGCGGTTCATGCTCATCTTCTCAAATCTCGGGTTTATGGGGTACCCCGTGGCTTATGCGATGTTTGGGGAGGAGTCGGTTTTTTATGTCACTCTTATCAACCTCCCGTTCGGATTTTTGGTATTTACTCTGGGTGTATTTCTTCTGCGTCCGGATCTTGCACAAAATCCTGATCTGAAAAGGATTGTAACCCCCGGACTTATTGCTTCAGTCCTTGGTCTGTGCCTTCTTGGGACCGGTACCACCATCCCCTCTCCCCTGAATGAATCTATTTCACTCTTAGGGTCCATCACAACACCTCTGGCGATGATCGTCATTGGAACATTCCTGGCGCCTCTTCCCTTTTACTCCATGATATCCGATATCAGGGTATGGGTAATATCCGCCGCACGGCTGATTCTGATTCCGGTGATTGTGTCTCTGATAATATCTCCCTTTGTAACCGATCCGCTCCTTCTGGGCATCCCCGTCCTCCTTGCTGCCATGCCTGTTGCTGCGAATACGGTGCTGCTGTCAGAAGAGTACGGGGTGAATGCTGAACTTGCATCAAAAGGAGTTTTTATATCAACTTTACTTTCCCTGGTCACAATACCGCTGATTGGGATCTTTCTCCTTCCCTGACGTTTCCTGCATGTTCTTAAGGTTGCAGGTAGATGTTCAGGGAAGCCATGTCCACCAGTACAGTCTATCTTGCACGTATGCGGATACGAAATCCTGATCAGAATAATGGGGTCAAAATACGGGATCTGTGCACAGCGGCAGGTCTTCCCGATATCATATCTGAAGGAGATCTGACTGCGGTTAAGCTCCATTTTGGTGAGCTTGGGAATGATACGTTCATAAAGCCGGTGTTTGTCAGGTCTGTTGTTGATAGTATCCGGGAGATGTCTGGAAAACCATTTCTGACCGATACCAATACGATGTACATCGGTTCCCGGCATAATGCGGCAGATCATCTGTCTACAGCGATTCGCCACGGGTTTGCCTATGCTGTTGTTGATTGTCCGGTCATTATCGCAGACGGGCTGAAAGGGAACAATTACCGGGAGGTTGCAATCAACGGAAAGCATTTCAAAACCGTAAAGATTGCGCAGGATATTAGTGATTCAGATGCCATGGTTGTCCTCTCCCATGTAAAGGGTCATGCTCTTGCCGGATTTGGGGGTGCCATTAAAAATCTGGCCATGGGATGTGCACCACCCATCGGAAAGCGTGATCAGCACCAGGGGATGCAGGCGGAGATCGACGAGTCCCGTTGTGTCGGGTGCGGATATTGTGTGACACAATGCCCTTTTGATGCCATTCATATGGGGAAAAAAGCAAGCGTTGATAAATCTGTCTGCTACGGGTGTTCTGCCTGTCTTCAGGTCTGCCCAGAGCAGGCGATATTATTCCATTGGGAGCGGGATGTCCCACGGTTCCTTGAACGGATGGCAGAATATGCCCTGGGAGCCGTTTCTACCCTTAAAGATAAGGTCCTGTATATAAGTTTCCTGATGGATATTACGCCGGATTGTGACTGTGTTCCCTGGAGTGATGCACCGATAGTGCCTGACATCGGATTTCTGGCATCATCTGATCCGGTCGCTATTGATGCCGCGGCGCTCGATCTTATCAATAAGGAACGGGGACTTTCCTCCTCCTCACTGCATTGTCATCATGAACCAGGGGAGAACAAGTTTACCGGTGTGTGGGACTATGTCGATGGAGCGTATATTCTTGAGTATGCTGAAAAGATCGGTCTTGGGTCACGATCGTATACTCTTGTGGAACGGTGAGGTGACAGAGGAAAGGATGTATTCCATTTTGTAAATATAACTGTACATGCAGTTTCAAAAACCAGTAAAAATTGCGAAACATGTATTGTATTGCCTGGAAGGAGCAGCATTTACCATACATCTCGTCATACCCATGGTTCTGCTGATATTATTTCTCTCCCTGTATCATGGCATGTGGATGAGTTGATCCTACCTGTTCAGATCTTCTTTTTCCTTTTTTATTTCTGATATAACTCCACCGGTAATCACATGGATGACAACTGATAAATGAGGTGAAGATAGACTAAAAAGATAGAAATGGCAATCCCTGAGATAGATCAGATAAAACGCAGTGAAGAAGAGGCTGCTGCTCTGATCGAAGCCGCACGACACAGAAAGATGCTGGCAATCGAGGAGGCGAAACGGGAGGGGGAAGGTCTTGTTCTGATGCGGCTTTCAGATGCTGAAAAAAGATTGCGTGAAGAGAGGGAGCGGGCAGAAAGCCAGGTTGCCCGGGAGCATGCACGTCTTATGGATGAGGCGCATGATGAGGCCGGAAAGATCAGGGACTATGCAGAAAGACAGAAAGATACGGCTGTTTCACTCCTGGTCAGGCTCATAACCGGAGAATAACATGTTTTATCCGGCCAGAATGAACAGTGTTGTCATCGGTATTCATAACCGGTGGCTCATGGATGTTACGTCTGCGTTACATGAGCAGGGTGAACTTGAAGTCCTTGATCTGAAAAAGGGAACAGGCGCTGAGATCCCCCGGATCTCACTTGAGATTCCCCGCGGAGATATTGAGAGAATTATTTCGCTCCAGTTCAGATCTGACAGGATATTAGAGATCCTTGAGCCCTACGAGGTCAGAGCGGAGGGGGTTTTATCACTGCTCTTTCCAAAAGACTCTCCGCCCTTCCCGGTCAGATATGATACACCCGGAGAGGTCTATCAGGCTGCATATGAGATACTCGACAAGGCCGAACCGGTCCTCACAACCTATGAGGCTTTGAAACAAAACCGTGAGTTGCAGCAGGTAACACGGGAAAGGATTGAGAATTTAAACCGGCTTGCTGTCCCTGGTTGTCCGCTCTCCTACCTGGCACCTGGTCCGTATACATTTCTGGTAGCCGGGTGGGTTTCCCAGGAATCTTTGCCTCTCCTTGATGCATGGTTCAGAGAATCAGGAACTGATGAAATTTATCTTCACACGATACAAAACGGGCAGGAGATAATCGTTCTGTGCATCGGGACTCAGGCAATGAGGCCGCTCCTTGAAGAACTGGCTCATCATGCATGGTTCTTCCGTATCACGTTTCCTGATTCATATACCGGTATGCCAGGTGAGATGATTCGTGCCGAAGAGAACCGGCTTAGAGAGTATATGAAAGAGGAAGAGAGCCTGACTGCTCATCTCATCTCGATGGCCAAGTCTTATCTCACCCCTCTTCGGGCAATTCGGGAAGAGCTCTCGATCTGGCGTGACCGGTATGAGGTATCCCGGAGCTTTGGCTCTAGCAGGGATGTAGTATACCTGCATGGATGGATTCGGGAAAAAGATCTGGATCGCCTGCACGACGTCCTTAAAAAAGTCACGAGTGATGAGTTTTTCCTCTTCACAAAACCTGCAGAACCTGAAGATGATGTTCCGGTCCGGTATGATAACCCAAGATGGCTTGCACCATTTGAGATCCTCACCACCACATTCTCAAGACCCCGGTATAATGAGATTGATCCAACGCCGTTTTTTGCCCCTGCATACCTGCTCTTTTTTGGACTGATGCTGGGTGATGCCGGATATGGGATCATTATCGCCCTGGTTGGGTGGCTCCTCTACCGGGGTCCGGGCACAAATGATCTGGCATTTCGTGACATGAGTTATATTCTCATCTGCTGTGGGGTCGCTGATATCATTCTTGGGACACTGCAAGGCGGCTGGTTTGGGGATCTTCTCCCCCGGTTTTTCCACGTAACGCCGCCGTTTGTCCTTATCGAGCCATTGAATCAGCCGATATTACTGTTCCAGATAGCACTGATTATCGGCACTATTCACATCAATCTGGGAATTCTCCTTGGATTGTGGCAGAATGTCCGTGACCGGATGTACCGGACTGCCATTATGGATCATGGTATCTGGTTTGTCATTCAACCGGCAGCGGCGG
>NZ_JAIWNS010000009.1 GCF_020216685.1 Methanospirillum hungatei
TTCTGCTGGTCGATTTCTTTGGATGGATGACCTTTTCTCCCCTGGTTACGAATTTCGCAATTCTTGGAGCGGTGATTGGTCTGCTGGTTCTGTTTGTCCGGAATGGTCCGATGGGATTTTTCAGTCTTACCGGTTTTTTGGGAGACTGGCTTTCATATGTCAGAATCCTGGCTCTGGCTCTTGCAACCGGAGGAATTGCCATGACAATTAACATATTGTCCGAAATGATAGCATCAGTTCATCCGTTGATGATAATTCCTGCAATACTCTTTTGTATTGCCGGCCAGCTTTTTAACCTGGCCATACAGACTCTTGGAAGTGTAATCCATGCCCTGCGACTGCATTATATTGAATTCTTTGGAAAATTCTATTCCGGTGGCGGAAAAGAGTTTGTTCCGTTTCATGAGCATCGTGTGTACACAAGCGGTACACGAGAGGAGGTAATATGACAATAGGGACCGGAACGGTTTTAATGGCTATCGGGGCCGGAATAGCAGTGGGATGTTCTGCTATTGGGTCTGGAATCGGAGTAGGTATTGTGGGTTCAGCAGCGTCAGGGGTGATATCTGAACGGTCTGAAAAATTCGGAATGGCTCTCGTATTTACTGCAATTCCCCAGACCCAGGCGATATATGGTCTTCTTATTGCAATTCTTATCCTTCAGGCCGGAGGATTTCTGGGCGGGACTGCCGGTGACATCCCTACTCCTGCAGGACTTGAGGCGGTCGCAGCAGGTCTTGCGGTTGGTCTGGCCGGTTTTTCAGCCATCGGTCAGGGCATAGCTGCATCATCAGGTGTTGCAAATACCGCTGAAAAACCGGAGATGTTTGGGAAAGGCGTGGTATTTTCTGCAGTCTGTGAGACCCAGGCAATATATGGGCTTCTTATCGCCGTTCTCATGCTTGCCCTTACCGGGATATTATCATCAGATTTCTCTGTTGAGATGCCGGTTGCAATCGGGCTGGTTGGGGCAGGTCTTGCGGTCGGACTGGCCGGTTTTTCAGCCATCGGTCAGGGGATTACCTGTTCAAGTGGTATTGCTGCAACGGCACGAAACCCGGGTGCGATTGGGAGATCCCTTGTGTTTGCTGCAATGTCAGAGACGTTTGCAATATTTGGTCTGCTGGTTGCCATTCTGATTCTCTTTGGCCTTGGCCTCTTTAGCGGATAACGGTCGGCATGTCTGTTGAAACCATCATCAACCGGATACGGGAGGAAGCTGAAGGCCAAATCCGGACCATCAGGGCAGAAGAAGCCTGTGACGTGGGGGCAATCAGAGCCCAGGCCGAACAAAAAGCAGAAGATGCCTATAATCACCGGATAACAGAGGGCCAGCGCGAGATCAGATTGCTTATCGCAAGTCAGGAGTCACGAACCAGGATAGAAGCGAAACGAAAGGTCAGAGAGGTCAGGGAGGAGATGCTCAGGCAGTGTTTTGATGAGGTATCTTTGTATCTGAAGACGATACGTACAAGACCTGAGTATCCTTCATTTTTACAGGCCATGATTACCGAATCTGCGAAAAATCTTGGCCCGTCTGATATTGCTGTAAAAGTTCACCCTGATGATCGAAGGCTTGCAGCAGATATTATCTCCAGGATAAACCAGGAAGGCTTCTCGCTCATTCTCTCAGATGAGCCGGTTGATACCAGTGGCGGGGTTATATGCGAGCGGATCTCTGACCGGGTGGTGATTGACAATACCGTAGAGGTCAGGTTTGTCCGCCTGGAACGTGAGATGATCGTTGCAGCATCCCGCATCCTCTTTCATGGTGAACAATAATGGATATCCCTGATTTGAACACCCTTCTTGATGCAGGCTCTCCGTATTTTACCCACCTGTCAGGGGCGGTTCTTATCGTCATTCTGGTTCTGCTCTTTCTGACCCTTCTGAGTACCGCCGGATATTTTCCGGTTCTGTTGTCGATAACCTCATATACGCCGATAATAGCACGGCTGAAGGCGAAAGGGGTTCCTTTCATTGAACCTGAACAACTTCGGGAACTGATGCAGAGTGGTTCGGTTCAGGACTGTATGAGCAGGCTGAAGAGTCATGGCTATCTGACCGACATACCGATAGAATGCACGCCTGATCGGGCAGAAGAAGAACTGCTCCTTGCATGGTACGAGGAGGTGACATTGCTCCGGTCACAGGCTCCCCGCGATGCATGGCTCTTTTTTGATGCGTTTCTCTTCTTTCAGGAGATTGCAAAAGTCAAACGGATCATCCGGCTGATCCATATGGACCGGGCAGGAGCGATTGTGGAAAACCCAAAACTCTGGCCTGAAGGATGTTCACCGGATCTTGCCGCAAAGCTTGGCAACGTCCAGTCCATGAATGAAGGGGTTCGTCTGTTGCAGGAGACCAGATACGGTGAGCCTCTCCTTTCAGCTCTAGCTCTTTACGAGAAAGAGAAGTCGGTATTTTACCTGGATCATGCCCTTGACTGTATGGGGTTTTCAGAACTGAAAAGTCAGATGTCGATGGTCCAGACATATATGGCCTCCCCGTACCGTGATTTTATTGCAGTTCTGATTGATATCCAGAATATCAGAGCTCTCATCAGGGCAAAACACTCAGGGTGGAATCCGGAGGCGGTACCGCTCTGTCTGGTTGACGGAGGTCAGGAGCTTCCCATGTGGAGGCTGGTTCAGATGAATGAGATGATGAGTGTTCCGGATCTTCTCCGGCAACTCTCCGGGACCGGATATGATCCCGTCCTGTCCCCCGTGCAGAGAACCTATCCCTCTTCGGATACGATGCTCCGGATGGATATGGCTCTTGACCAGTTCCTTCTCGATACCGTATCAAGGCTTGGGCTTGTCTATTACCATACCGGAGGGCCGCTGCTCTATTACCTGGTGGCAAAAGAGTTTGAATTACGCAATATCCGCATCATTTTGTCAGCGTTGTACGACGGGTTTTCTGCTGATAAAATCACCCCGATGCTCATCACCGTCCCGGAGGAGACATGAAAGTAGCTCTTCTTGCATCCCGGCGTATGGTGATAGGATTTCTTCTTGGCGGGGTGCATAGAGGATATATCTGTGAAAATGCAGAGGAGTCACGGGCTCATCTGGATGCATGCCTGAAGGATTCGGATATTGGAATTATTCTGGTGAGCAAAACCGTTGCCTCCATGATTCCGGACAGAATACATGACATAAAGAGTTCCTCAGATCTGATTCCGGTTATCTCGGTAATACCGGATGGGCCAGAACCCGGACCATTCTGCACCGGGTAAGATATGAGAGTGGGAAAAGCAATGGAAAAAAGAAAACACGACGAGAAAGATACGATGGGTGAGAAAAACGGTGTTATTATCCGGGTAACCGGTCCGGTGGTTGAAGCAGAAGGAATGGCCGGCAGCAGGATGTATGAATCGGTCAGGGTTGGAAATGCCGGGTTAATCGGTGAGATTATCATCCTTGAAGGGGACCGTGCCACCATCCAGGTCTATGAGGAGACGATCGGTGTTACCCCTGGTGAGCCGGTAGTCAGAACCTATCTTCCGCTCTCTGTTGAACTGGGTCCGGGACTTATCGGCACTATGTATGACGGAATCCAGCGGCCCCTTGAAGAGATCCTGAAAAATAACGGTGATATGATCGAACGGGGCTCCTCTGCTCCGGCTCTGGACCGGACAAAAAAATACCGGTTCTATCCTCTTGCAAAGTCTGGTGACACGGTGCGGGAAGGTGACCGGATCGGTTGTGTCCGTGAGTCGGTATCGGTCAATCATTATATTCTCATCCCGCCAGGCCTGTCTGGTACTTTGCATTTCATTGCAGAACAGGGAGAATACGTCATTACTGATACCATCGCCATCCTTGATACCGGAGAAGAGAAGAAAGAACTCACCATGATTCAGCGCTGGCCGGTGCGGGATCCCCGGCCGGTTCGTGAACGTCTGGACCCGATTGAACCCCTCCTGACCGGGCAGCGGATCATCGACACCCTCTTTCCTCTTGCCCGCGGGGGAACTGCGGCCATCCCCGGTCCCTTTGGTTCGGGAAAAACGGTCGTCCAGCAGCAGCTGGCAAAATGGGTCAATGCAGAAATCATCATCTATATCGGGTGTGGGGAACGGGGCAATGAGATGGCAGATGTTCTTGAACAGTTCCCGACCCTCAAGGATCCCCGGACAGGTCATGCCCTGAGCAGCCGGATGGTCCTTATTGCAAACACCTCAAATATGCCGGTAGCAGCCCGTGAAGCATCGGTATACACCGGGATTACCATTGCTGAATATTACCGTGACATGGGGTACCATGTTGCCCTTATGGCTGACTCGACATCACGGTGGGCAGAGGCGATGCGTGAAATATCCGGAAGGCTTGAAGAGATGCCGGGAGAAGAAGGCTATCCTGCATACCTGAGTTCCCGGCTTGCTGACTTTTATGAGCGTGCCGGCAGGGTGTCTCTGCTTGGGTCAGGGGATCATGAGGGATCCATCTCGGTAATCGGAGCGGTCTCCCCGCCGGGTGGAGATTTTTCAGAACCGGTCACCCAGAACACTCTTCGTATTGTCAAGGTATTCTGGGCACTTGATGCGGATCTTGCGTACCAGCGGCACTTTCCTGCGATCAACTGGCTCATGTCTTACTCTTTGTACAGTCCTATCGCCGGGATATGGTGGGAGGAGCATATCGGCCCGGACTTTATCAGGATGAAGCAGGAGATGATGGAGATATTACAACGGGAGAATGAGCTGGAGGAGATCATCCGACTGGTCGGTCCGGAAACACTTCCTGAATCTGACCGTCTGCTCCTCTTAAAGGCCGAGATCCTTCGGGAGAGTTACCTCATGCAGTATGCCTTTGATGAATTTGATACATTTACCGGCCCGAAGAAACAATATCGTATGTTAAAAGCCATCTTCACGTTCTTCTCCCAGGCAGAACGAGCTCTTGAAACCGGGATTTCTGTCTCACGGCTCCGTGGTCTTCCTGTCATTGAATCATTTGCAAGAATGGGTACTGCATCCCCTGAAGAGGAGGATCCGCTCTTTGAAAGTATAGCCCGTGATACGGACGCGATACGGGATCTGAAGGAGGTTTTATGACCGATCTGAGATTTCGGACCTATACCGGCGTGTCAAAGGTGGTCGGTCCGCTCATGGTTCTGGATGGTGTCGAAGGGATCGGGTATGGTGAGATAGCAGAGATCACGCTCCCCGGCGGTGAGGTCCGTATCGGCCAGGTGCTTGAGACGACAACCACCAGGGCCATGGTGCAGGTATTTCGGGGGACGAGGGATCTGGATACCGAGAAGACACAGGTCAGGTTCAGGGGAGAGCCGATGAAGATATCCCTGTCATCTGACATGCTTGGGCGGACATTTGACGGGAGTGCCCGGCCGATAGACGGTGGCGGCCCGGTCATTCCTGAATGTATCCGTGATATTTATGGATCTCCGATTAATCCGGCTGCCCGTGAACATCCCCGTGACTCCATTCAGACCGGGATTTCATCCATAGATGGTATGAATACTCTGGTCCGGGGCCAGAAGCTTCCCATATTTTCCGGAGCAGGACTTCCTCATAACCTGCTGGCTTCACAGATTGCACGGCAGGCAAAGGTGACCGGTCAGGCAGAGAAGTTTGCGGTTGTCTTTGCTGCGATGGGTATTACCTATGAAGAGTCGGCCTTTTTTATCAGGGAGTTTGAGGAGAGCGGGGCACTGGAACGGACGGTTCTCTTCCTCAACCTTGCCGACGATCCGGCCATTGAACGGATCATCACTCCACGGCTGGCTCTTACCACCGCAGAATACCTGGCTTTTGATAAGGGTATGCATGTCCTCGTGGTGCTTACCGATCTCACCAATTACTGTGAAGCCCTTCGTGAGATTGCAGCAGCGAGGGAGGAGGTGCCGGGCAGACGTGGGTATCCTGGGTATATTTATACCGATTTAGCATCACTCTACGAGCGTGCCGGTCGTATTCGCGGGAGGGAAGGGTCTATTACCCAGATTCCCATCCTGACGATGCCTGATGATGATATCACTCATCCGGTTCCTGACCTGACCGGGTATATCACCGAAGGCCAGATCGTTCTCTCACGGGATCTCCATCGGAAAGGAATCTACCCGCCTGTTGATGTCCTTCCCTGTCTCTCCCGTCTTATGCAGGGAGGAATAGGCCCGGGGAGAACGAGGGCCGACCATGCTGAGGTTAAAAACCAGCTCTACTCTGCATATGCCCGGGGTATCAGGCTGAAAAGTCTTGTAGCGGTTATGGGAGAAGAGGGGCTGACATCGCTTGACAGACTCTATATCCGGTTTTGTGACCGGTTTGAGAATGATTTCATCAGGCAGGCATCATACGAGGATCGTTCTTTTGATGACACGCTCACCCTTGCGTGGGACCTTTTGTCAATACTTCCAAAGGCTGAGCTGAAGCGTATCAGTCCTGATTTTATCAAAATGTACTATCATGGCGAGGAGATTCTGGAATGCAAAGGGCCGTAATTGCAGGAGTCAGACCAACCCGGCTTGAATTAATACGGCTCTCACGACGTGAGCAGATCGCCCGCAAAGGCAGGGATATCCTGCAGGAGAAGCTGGATGCCCTTGTCCTTGAGCACGCACGTCTCACAAAAGAACTGGAAACCATGGCGGCTTCAATCCAGGATCAACTACAGGATACCTCTGATGCACTTATACTGGCAGGGATCATGACCGGATGGGTCAGACTTGAAGAACTGGCTGCAGCCTGTGGAAAGATCCCGGAGCCTTCTGTCACCGCTTCCCAGGTTATGGGTGTCCAGGTTCCTGATATTACCATGCCTGATGTGGCAGGGTATTTTATGACTCAGCGGGGATATAGCATGGCAGGTACATCAGGGCAGGTTGACGAGGCTGCTCTCCGGTATGAATCGGTTTTAGAGTCCCTTATCACCTATGCATCACTTGAAGGAAGGGCGGATCGAATCTCACTTGAGATGAACAGAACGAGAAGACGAGTAAATGCCCTAGAGCATCTTGTCATTCCCCGGCTGGTGCGGACCATGCGGTATATTGAGTTCAGGCTTGAGGAAAGGGAGCGGGAGGATCTCTTCAGGAGAAAGCGGATGAAGCAGAATATGGAGCGGAAGGAGAGGTGAGGAGATCAGGCTTCCCCTCTGTTATGATCTTCTGATGACAAGAACCGGTTTTGTTGCCAGCCGGGCCAGTTCACATGAAAAACTTCCATGGAGCATCTCGGCGAAAAATCCTTTCTCTGTTGGCACGGTACTGATAAGCGAGACATCCGCCTCCTGTGCATAATCCAGTATCCGGCTGACGAGATCGCCTTCAAGGATACGATGCCTAATCTCTGCACCGGCTGTCTGTATCTGTTTACATCTCTCCTGAATATCCTGTTCTGCCTGGATTCTTATCCGTTCAAGTTCCCGTTCGGTCTCACCCCGTGAGATCACAAAGGCAACAATGATCTCTCCAACATCAGGAATCTTCGCCAGTTGTTCAACGGCTGTCCATGATTCAGGGGTGAGATCAACCGGAACCAAGACCCGTGAAAAGATCCGGGGGCAGTATTTCTGAAACTTCTCTCCAGACAGGGTCTCAATTATCTCCCCCCTCATGATCAGGAGATTCTTCTTTGAGTCATGGAGGATTCGGTGGGTAACGCTCCCCAGATGCAGACCTTTGATGATGCTTTTTCCCCTTGCACCCATGACAATGATGGTCGAGTTATTTCGTGTCGCTGCATCATCAATTCCTGAGGCGATAGATTCTGAAACCAGAACTTCAGATTTGATGGATGGAATACCAAGACTTTTTAAGATTGTGGCGTCGGACTCAATCCGGTTCTTCGCAGATGAAGTCATATCACCTCTCAAAGATGCCGGTTTATCCGTGCTGATCACATGAACCACAACGACCTCCTCAACACCGGGGAGATCTGCGATACAGTCCATGACACGCCGTGCATAATCTGAAAAATCCGTTGGAAACAGAATTCGTCTGAACATATACTCCTCTCACATCGAATGATTACGTCACCAACTCTTTGGAACGAAATTATCAGTATTTACGATACTGGCACTGTCACCGGTTGCACGGATTACGAAAAGACCATTCTTCTCAGCCATTACTGCAGTACCGGCATCTTCTGAAATAAATGCAACCGCACCGTACACCCGCTTGTCAGAATATTCGGGCATCCAGGTCTTCGCATATTTTAGTTTATTCAAAAAACCCCTGATATCTTCGGGTCGGAGGGTGGTTTTAACTTCTACGATTACTATTTCAGTTCCGTTGATAGCGATGATATCAAACTCGTAATCAACACCATCACGTCGCCCGGATCTCCGTTTAATGGTATCAGTAACTTCTATCCCACGCTGATTGAGAATAGAAATTATATCCCCTTCAACCAGGGATTCAACGAGTTTTCCCCATTGTGATACGAACAAGCGTTCCAGTTTGTTCAGTTCTTTATCAGTCTCCTTGAATATCTGATCAGTTTCTTTAAATTTCTGGTCAGTTTCCTTGAACTTCTTGTCTGTTTCCTGGAACATAAGCCAGACTTTTTCAAAGGAGAGTGGTCCCTCTGGAGTGTTTTGATCCGATGATGATACTTTTGGTTGAGAAGAAGGTGTCATTTTCCTGATATACTATTGCGAATTGGTGATATTATCTGTTCCGGGAGAGATCTGAAAACCATACAAAGGCCTCGTATCGATAGGTAATATGATTAGTGTAATTCATTGATGGATACCAGGAGTACTACTCTTAAATATTATGTGAGTGTAAAAGGTCACTATCTCACATGACACGGGGTGATAGGTATGGCTGTACCAGATATGAAGAAGATCCTCGAGCTCAAGCAGATTGCGATGAAGCGGTGCGAGGATCGGATACTCGAAGCCGCAAGCCGTCCGCCCTGTAAAAAGCATCTTGAGGATACCGACAGCTATGGAATGACCCGGAGAATGAAGAGCAAATACGGCCTTTAATAGTGGTATTTGTGATACATACGGACATTCCAAAGTCTTAAACTGCCGGGTTTCAGCCTGGCTTTATGGGAAAGGAGAAGGGTATGGAGACAGAACACTCACTGCTGGATCAGATATCACGAAAGGAAGCAGAGCTGAAAGATCAATGTGATATTGCCTGTAAAGAGGCTGAAACCCGGATTCATGATGCACGGGTCAGGGCACGAAGTATGCGGGAGGATGCAGAACAAAAGGGAGCAATGGAGGCATCACAGTATATGCAGAGCGGGCTTGATGAACTTGCGATAGAGATCAGATCGATTCTTGCAGCTGGAGAAGCAGAAGCTGATAAAATCCTGAAAACAGGAGAGACAAAAGTAGACAATGCGGTGAACAGAATAACCGAGATGGTCCTGGGATAACATGCTGCAAAAGATGAAGAGAATCCTGGTGGTCGGTCCGAAAAAAGACTATCAGCGTATTATTGATGTACTGTACCAGGCAGGTTCCATTCATCTTGAAGATGCAAAGAGTGATATCCCTGATGCTCCGGTGATAAGCCCTCTTGATACGTTTCATACTGAAGAGTTGTCCTCTCTTCTCATCCGAATCAAAGGACAGATCCAGATCCTTACTCCGGTAGACTCAAAAAAGCAGAAAAAAAGCCCTTTTATTGAAAAGTACGCAAGTCTCCCCTATGAAGATCTTCTGATTACTGCAACAAATATCTGTGATTCACTTGAGGAGAAGCTCAGGTCACTTGAAAACAGGAAGGGGGATCTTGATGTCCGGTATACGACTCTGCTCAGATATGAAAAGATCATTCGGAAGATCTCTCCCCTTGAGCAGCAACTCCCTACTCTTGAAGGCTTTGAAGTCACGATCCTGATTATTCAGAAGGAATTTGAATCGGTCCTCGACATTATTCATCCCTTCCTCTCAGAAATCACAAAAAACCAGTTTGAATTTATCAGTGCTGATCTTGATGAGAAAAACATAGCAGTTATTACGGTCTTTAGTAAAAAATATGCCAATAAAGTTCATGATTTTCTCTATTC
>NZ_JAIWNS010000010.1 GCF_020216685.1 Methanospirillum hungatei
CAAAAATGTGAATGAAGTTCGTATCCCTCAGGAGTATACGAATATGCCTCTCGATGATGCACTGGCTCTCATACAGGCTGACAAGGATGCAATCCGTACAGAAATTAATGAAATAGAGGTAAAAATTCGTGATATATCGACCGAATGGTATGCAGACCTCGTCACCCTGAAAAATCTGCTCACTGATTTTCTTGAAGAGACATCAGCATATTCACACTTTGGTCAGACTGAATATACCTTTGTTGTCAGGGGATGGATACCGAAGAAATTTCTACCGGCAACAAAAAAAGCCCTCATGGAGAGTTTTGGAGAGTCGGTTGTGGTTCATGAACTCCCCGATGATCCATCACGGTATGATGATGCCCCGGTCTTCTTTGATAATCCATTCTGGGCAAAACCCTTCGAGTTCTTTATGAACCTGGTCACACCGCCCATGTATCGGGAGATAGACCCGACTCCTCTGATAGCAATATTCTTCCCCCTCTTCTTCGGGCTCATCGTGGGAGATATCGGGTATGGACTGGTAATCCTGTGTTTCAGTCTTGCGGTCCGGTATAAATTCAGGGAGATCCCCTGGGTCTGTCAGCTTATGAGTATCCTGATGATCTCATCGATCCCGACGATGATATTTGGATATTTCTATGGAGAGTTTTTTGGTGATCTTGGCGAGGAAATGGGCTGGATTCATCCGATCACCCTCTTTGGGATCACCTGGAACCGGATAGAGGCGATTATACCGCTTCTGATACTGACCATCGGTATCGGGGTATTTCATGTGTTTCTGGGGTTGTCCCTTGGGATCCTGAATGCGTACCGGCACCATAAAACCAGGCATATCATCGAAAAAGCCGGGATGCTCGGACTCGTATCCGGGATTCTTCTCTTACTTGGTGCATATGCCGGTCATGTACCTGGTTCGGTAACATTTGCCGTAATCGCGCTGATGCTGGTTTCGATTGTCTGTCTCATTTATGGCGGAGGAAGCAGGGGAGTCATAGAAGTGATGGGGACTATTGGAAATATCATGTCCTATGCCCGTCTGATGGCAATCGGTCTTGCATCAGTTATTCTGGCTTTAGTGGCGAACCGTCTTTCGCATGAGTTGGGTATCCTTGTTCTGGGAATTATTGTCGCCATTCTCCTTCATACACTCAATATTTTCCTTGCCATGTTCAGTCCCTCAATTCACTCACTAAGATTGCATGTCGTGGAATTTTTTTCCAAGTTTTATGAAGGTGGAGGCGTTCCGTATAAGCCATTTGGAAAAGAGCGCCTCTGATTCTTCTTTTTGCCTTCCCTTTCTTTCGACAGACAAACCACAATATATAAATGTGCACAGGATAAGGTAAACGTTGGAGGTTATCATGACAGGATGGGAAGTCCCCATTGGTGCAGCAATCGCCTTTGCAGGAGGCGCAATTGCCACAGGAATCGCTCAGTCTAAGATTGGTGCTGCCGGAGCCGGAACCGTGGCTGAAAGACCTGAATCAGCCGGTACGGTGATTGTTCTTGAAGCTATACCTGAAACACTGGTTATTCTGGGTTTTGTCGTAGCGGCAATGATCATCATCATGGTTGAGTGACGAGCGCTGCCACCCAGGTGATGCAGAAGGTGAGCGAAGAATGGCATACGAAGACCTTATCAAATCCATAGAATCAGCAGCCGAGGAGAAGAAGCAGGAAGTACTCCGGAATGCTGAACGAGAAGTGGAGGCAATTCTTCGGGAAGCAGAGACAGAATCATCTGCCATCCATGCTCAATACCTGGAGAAAGCGAAACGGGACCTGATTCTTGAAAAAAACCGCCAGAAATTCCTTGCGAAACAGGAAGTGAAGAAAAGAATCAGTGCAGTCAGACAAAAACTCATTGATGATGCGTTTTCCCGTTCCAAAGAGAAGATCTCCGGGATCAGATCTGATCCATCATATCCTGCTTTGTATGAGCGGCTGACACGTGAGATTATTTCCGCCCTTGCAGGAGAAGATATCGTCCTTCATATTGATCCGGCTGATTCGAAAATCTGCAGCGATGTCCTCAAAAAAACCGGTATTGATTGTGATATTGTGCAGGATATCACAACAATCGGCGGATTATCAGGAACATCGGCTGATGGTAAGATTCGTGCATATAACACCCTGGAAAGCAGAATGGAACGGATCAGGGATACATCTACCCTTGAGATTATCAACCTGATTCTGGGAGGGCCTGATGGATAGCGGGTATGTCAATGCCAGGATTCGGGGTATGTACTCCCGGTTGCTTGATAAAAAAAGCCTGAGCAATCTGATTTTAAAGCCTGATATCAGTTCCCTGATTACTGCCCTGGAAGAGACTTCATACCATGAGGATCTTGAGCGAGCCCTTGTCGGAAAATCCGGGCTTGGCGGGATAGAGGAAGCTCTCCGGCTGAATCTTATCAGAACGATAGAGAAGATCTCGGAATTTCTTCAGGGAGAGAAAGGAGAGCGGTATATTCTTATCTTTTCTTCCAGGTGGGATATACATAATTTAAAAACCATTCTGCGTGGAAAGAGGATAAAAGTGCCAACCATGCAGATCCGGGAGAATCTGGTTCCAGCTGGAGAATTTGATGTATCACTCCTATCTGAGCTCTTAAAGCAGCCTGATGTGAAAAGTGTCATCGATCTTCTGGCAACCTGGGAAGTGCCCTATGCCCTCCCCCTCACACAGGCATTTCCTGATTATACGGCTCATGGAGATCTCTTCATACTGGAAAATGCCCTGGACCGGTTCTATTATGAGCGGGCTCTTTCTCTTGTCGGTGGCAAATCTGTTGAAGAGGGTAAGATCCGTGAGATTATCGGGACTGAAATCGATCTTATCAATATTAAATCACTCCTGATGATGTTTCGGGATCATGTGGATCCTGAAGATGCACTGCCAATGCTTCTTGATGGTGGAAAGGTCTTCAATCAGAAGAAGCTCAAAATGCTTTTAAATCTTGGCTCCATAGCATCACTCATTGAATATCTGGAAGAGACTCCATACCGGTTTCTTTCCGATCTTCGGAGTAGCGAGGGCGATACGGTTAAAATATCCACGTACCAGCATCTTCTTGATGAATATCTCATCAGACATGCGGTCAGGTTATACCGGGGGGATCCCCTGTCGGTGACGGTGGTCATCGGGTACCTGTGGGCAAAATACACGGAGATAATGAACCTGCGTATCATCGCCCGATGTAAAAACGCCCTGATTCCCCCTGAAGATATGGAGGCGGAGATGGTGTATGTATAAAGTAGTTGTCATCACCGATCCGGAATCAGCAACCGGGTTTCGTCTTGCCGGATCTGATGTCCTTGAGGCGGAAGATCCCGATGAAGCGTCCCGGGTTCTTTCATCTCTCATTCACGATGAGGAGACCGGAATAATCGCCATCAGGGAGGATTACCTGGCCAATCTTGACAAGAGTCTGTATGAACAGGTTGAGCGGTGTTATCACCCGGTCATCATCCCGATTCCTGCACCCCGAAAAGGTGATGAAGTGAGCGGATATGTGGAACGGCTGCTTCGGAGAGCAATTGGATACAATGTGGTAATGAGGAGCTAATATGATTACCGGAACTATAGCCAGGATTTCAGGGCCGGTGATTACTGCCAGGAATATGACCGGATCGCGGATGTATGATGTGGTATCGGTGGGAAGGGCTGCTCTTCCCGGTGAGATCATCCGCCTTGAAGGTGATGAGGCAGTTATCCAGGTCTATGAGGATACCACCGGTCTTATGATCCACGAACCGGTGGAGAATACCGGTGTTCCGCTCTCCGTCGAGCTGGGTCCGGGTCTGCTGGCATCGATTTATGACGGGGTACAGCGGCCGCTTCCCGCCCTCTATGCGAAAAGTGGGAACTATATCAGCAGGGGGATCATGGTCCCCGGCCTTGACCGGGAGAGGAGATGGGCATTTACTCCGGTGAAGAAGCCCGGTGATAGAGTGCAGACCGGTGATGTTCTTGGAACGGTCCAGGAGTTTCACCTGGTCCATTCGATCATGGTCCCACCCGGCGTGTCAGGTGAGATTAAAACCATCACTTCTGGAGAGTTCACCGTGACCGATGTGGTCTGTACCCTTGCTGACGGGACAGAGATACCCATGCTTCAGCGGTGGCCGGTCAGGAAAGGAAGGCCCTTTGTCAAGCGACTGGACCCGGAAGTCCCCCTGCTTACCGGTCAGCGGGTATTTGATACCATGTTCCCCCTGGTAAAGGGCGGGACTGCCATGATCCCGGGCGGGTTTGGAACCGGGAAGACGGTGTCTGAGCAGACTCTTGCGAAATGGGCAGATACCCAGGTCGTTGTGTATATCGGATGCGGTGAACGGGGTAATGAGATGACCGATGTGCTCACCGAGTTTCCTGAACTGACCGACCCGAGGACCGGCTATCCGCTGATTGAGCGTACGATCATGATAGCAAACACCTCAAATATGCCGGTTGCTGCCCGTGAAGCATCCATATATACCGGGATTACCATTGCTGAATATTACCGGGACATGGGCATAGACGTTGCACTCCTTGCCGATTCGACATCCCGGTGGGGAGAGGCACTCCGTGAAGTGTCCGGACGGCTTGAGGAGATGCCAGGGGAAGAGGGGTATCCTGCCTATCTTGCAACCCGGCTTGCAGCATTTTATGAACGGGCCGGGCGTGTCATCTGTGCCGGTTCAGAGGAGAAGACCGGGTCGGTGACGATCATCGGGGCGGTGTCACCACCAGGAGGGGACTTTTCAGAGCCGATTACTCAGAATACCCTTCGTATTGCCGGAACATTCTGGGCACTTGACGCAAATTTAGCATACCGCCGGCATTACCCGTCAGTGAACTGGATTCGGAGTTATTCCCTGTATCTGGAGGATGTCGAGGACTGGTTTTCGGAGAAGGTTGCCAGAGACTGGTACCAGTTCAGGGGACGGGCGATGTATATTCTGCAAAAGGAAATAGAACTGCAGGAGATCGTACAGCTTGTCGGGCCTGATGCCCTTCCTGACAAGGAAAAAGTCATTCTTGAGATTGCGAAGATCATCCGGGAAGATTTCCTGCAGCAGAGTGCATATAGTGATGATGATTCATTCTGTCCGCTTGAAAAACAGTACTGGATGCTGAAGATCATTATCTGGTATTATGATGCAATCCGGGCAGCCATGAGACGGAATGTCCCGCTTCGTCAGCTCCTCTCCATCCCGGCACGGTCAGAGATAGCACGGATGAAAGAGCAGAGAGATCTGGAACGGTTGAAAAAGCTCAGTGACACGGTCTGGGAACAGACTGAAAACCTGGAGGTGCAGACATGCAGCACGGCAGCCTGATTACGGTTGAGTACCAGACGGTCAATTATGTATCCGGCCCCCTGATCTTTGTTGAACGACCCAAGGAGATATCCTTTGGAGAGACGGCACAGATCATTCTTCCGGATGGTGAGGCACGGACCGGCCAGATTCTTGATATTTCAGAGGATGTTGCAGTTGTCCAGGTCTTTGAGGGGACCAGGGGGATTGACAGTCATGTCACAACAGTAAGGTTTACCGGTCAGTCACCCCTCCTTGATGTCTCGTATGACATGCTGGGCCGGGTACTGGACGGGGTCGGACGGCCACGGGACGGTGGTCCGGCAATTATCCCTGAGGCCAGGCTTGATATCGCCGGTATGCCCATCAACCCCTACTCCCGTGACAAGCCTGCCGAGTTTATCCAGACCGGTATATCGGCAATTGATGCATTGAACACCCTTGTCAGGGGACAGAAACTTCCTATCTTCTCAGGTGCCGGGCTTCCGGCAAATCAACTGGCTGCCCAGATTGCAAAACAGGCAAAGGTACTTGGTGAGGGTGAGAACTTTGCTGTGGTCTTTGCAGCGATGGGTATCACCTACAAGGAAGCGTCATTCTTCATGAAGGAGTTTGAAGAGAGCGGAGCCCTTGAACGGGTCGTCTTCTTCTTAAACCTGGCTGATGATCCGACGATTGAACGGATTGCAACGCCACGGTGTGCCCTGACTGCTGCTGAGTTCCTGGCATATACGCACAATCTGCACGTGCTGGTCATCCTGACCGATATGACCAATTACTGTGACGCACTTCGTGAGATTTCAACAGCACGGGAGGAGATTCCTGGTCGCCGCGGGTATCCGGGGTATATGTACACCGATCTTGCAACCATTTACGAGCGGGCCGGCCGTATCAAGGGCTGCACCGGTTCAATCACGCAGATCCCGATCCTGACGATGCCGGACGATGATATCACCCATCCGGTTCCTGATCTGACCGGGTATATCACAGAAGGGCAGATCGTGCTCTCCCGTGACCTGTTCAGGAAGGGGATTAATCCGCCCATTGATGCCCTTCCCTGTCTCTCACGACTCATGAACCTTGGAATCGGGCCTGGGAAGACCCGAGAGGATCATCGGAATGTGGCAGATCAGCTGTATGCTTCGTATGCCTATGGACGGGACCTTCGAAGACTTGTAGCCATTGTCGGAGAAGAGGCACTCTCGGAGCTTGACCGGAATTACCTCAAGTTTGCTGATCACTTTGAGAAGAGGTTCATTTCACAGGGGAATGTGGAGCGAAGCATCGAGACGACGCTCCAGGTTGCCTGGGAACTCTTCAGCCTGCTGCCTGATGAGGAGCTGAAGCGGATTAAGCAAGAGTACATCGATAGATACCGGACTCTTATCATCTCCGGAGGATAGGCCATGGAGCAGGTACACCCGACCCGGATGGAGCTGATTAAAAAGCGGTCCCAGATCGTGCTGGCAGAGCAGGGCCGTGACCTCCTGAAAGAGAAGATGGAGGCTCTCATCCAGGAATTTTTTAAGATCATGGTCAACTTCTCAGAGTCCAGGGAAGGGCTTGAACAACTTGCCATTGAGGCCGATCTTGCCCTTCTCGTAGCTGAAGCGGTAGATGATCCGATTGCGGTGAAGTCCGCCTCCTATGCAACCAAGCGGCAGATTATGGTTGATATCTCGGGGAAGAATATCATGGGTGTCCCGGTTCCGGTTATTCAGAAGAAGAGTGTTGCCCTGAATGTCATGCAGCGGGGATACGGGCTTATCGGGACCAGCAGCCGGATTAATGAAGCGGCTGAAAAGTTCGAGGCCGAGATGGATATGATAATTCGGCTTGCCGAGACCGAGACAACCCTTCGGCGGATTGGGAATGAGATCCAGATGAACCGCAGACGGGTGAATGCCCTTGATCAGATAATTATTCCGGAGCTGAAAGAACAGGCGAAATATATCAGGTTCAGTATCGAGGAGCGGGAACGGGAGGATCTGTTCAGATTGAAGAAAGTGAAGAAACTGATTGAACGAAAGAAAGTGAAAAAGAAGATGGCTCAGGCCGGGGGGAAGTCAGGGTAAGGCAAAAGTCTATTTATTCGACTGGAAAATTAAATTAATATTAATATTAATATTAATATTTAAGGCAATTCTGTCTGCTTCCAAGGATTAAAAATGCTAACTCCTGGGATTTTTTCAAAATCTTTAACATTACCTGTGATGAGAGTCATATTGTGAATTCTTGAAGAAGAAGCGATTATTGCATCTGGTGTTTTTATTCGTATCTTTTGTTTTAGGAAGATTGTATCGGTAATAATGGCTGGAGTCAGGTGAATAATTGTGGCATGACTTATTATTTCTTCAGCGGCGGTTTTTGATTCCTTGGAATGATTGTGCCATCCAAGAAATTCTATCTGTGTTATTGCGGAAACATTGCATGATCTTTCGATAATTTCTTCGATACATTCAGTTCCCTGACAAGGGAGTGCATCAGCGAGATAATCAATAAGGATATTGGTATCAATAAGAAATCGAATTTCAGTCAATCCCATTCATCTCTCATTTTGATTTCTTCATCTCTTCCACTAATTCCTTTTCCTTTCAGAATTCCACGGTATTTTTTTACTGAGAATGGAGACTCTTGTTCGGCAGTGATTTTTTCCTCCTTTAATTTGTCCCATAGTTCAATTGGGACGATGACTGCAGTTTTCTTTCCACTCGCATCCAAAACATATTGAATTCCGTCATCACAATGAGCGATTGTAGTCATTCTCTTACACCGTGTGGTTATGATACCTGAAATCTTTTTCCTTAAGGTAACCTGAAATTACCCTTTCATTCCATCCGAACCTCCCGAAAACCTTTAGGCGCATAGATTGAATGCCGTCAAAATCTCTCTATTTTTCTTACTGACTTCAGATTGAATGATCTCTCCCTGAGATAATACAAACAGTTTGATCTTTTCAAGTTCGAGAAGTAGTTTTTCGACAGAATACTGTTTTGAAAGGCCTGTTTCCTTCAAGATTCTTTGTAATCTCATTTTAATGATAAGGGCTATAAAAACCATGAATATAAAACCCCTCACATAGTCTTCTCTTCTTCCCTTACGAGGTAACGTGTCCACACCATTCATCATTCTAAAGAAACACTTCTCAACCGCATCTCTCTCACGATAAAGGGTGAGACAGGAAAGCCAGTCTAATTCGCCGTTGTAAAAAAGAATAAATCGTCCGAGGCGATTTATCCGTTGAGTAACTGCTTTCTGTCTTATTGAAACCTCGAATGTTCCGTCTGTACATTTCCATCTCAGGTAACGTGCAAACCCTCTCGCGATCTCATTCACCACTACTTCTGGTCTTTTCCAACTTTGTAGTCTTGCTTTTTTTAATCTATCCGCTGCATCGAATAATTGTTCATAAAAAGAATCTCTCTCATCCTGTTCTCTTTTAGGGTCATAATAGCAATATCCATCAACAGTAATCGTTCGAGGTTCATCATCGATATCTAATTGATGCTCTAATCTCACTGGCATTGCAAATATAGAACCTTTCTCAAATTTCTGAAGATATTCAGCTTGTTTTACCTTATGTTGAGATTTACTCATGAGTTCTTTCATTGACATGAGTTGATAGGTCGCAGGCATAATAAAAGGAATATTCTCGCTCAAAAGTTCAGTCAATGTGGTTTGGGAAAAGAAGCCTCTATCCATTACAAGTCTGAATTGTTCCGAACCATCATCTTTCAATCGTATGATGGTATGTTTCAGAGTCGTGATGTCGGCAATACTTCCTGGATATATGTCATAACGGACGGGAATCCCTTTTTCCTTATCCACTACCAGAGAAAAAGTGATCTGAGGCAGGCCGTCATTATCCCGGTTATATCCATATTCCAGGCTCTCTAATAGTTGAGATGATCTGGATGCCCTGGTAATATTATAGAGAAGCGTTGCATTTGGTTCAATGTGAGCAGCGAATCTTCTCATAAACTCTTCAGGGATGTTTTTTTGACCAAGGTTTGCCAAAAATTCACTTATTCTTAGGCTGGATAGAGGCAATTTATTGTTATTTAGCCACAGTGAAGATCCTTCATACCACACCTGAACATTTGTCATCGCCGTTGGGCGAAGAATTCGGTTGTAAACGAGAGTCAATAACGTATCTGTTTCTGATTCTGAAAGGAATTCTTCCAGTGTTGCCTGTATTGAAAGCTCTTGGGTAATACTTTGAAGTGGTAGCAGATTCCCGTGATTATATGCGAATTTTGGGGCAGAAGAAACCACCATTCGTGAAGGAATCATATCGCTCGATCGAACCTTCACAGGTTGCCCGTCTATGTTTTTTCCGAGGTACTTTGATTTATGTCGGATCTGCTTTTTTTCTTTATCATAGTACGGAGTATCTTCATACCAGTATTCAATTCCATTAATTTTCTTGATACGTTTTTTAACCTGCATTTCTGTCACTGATGAGTAAGCACATAAAATATTTATACTTCATTGCTAAAAAGATCTAAAATAGAGCCATTAATCAAAATTATTCAAAAACAAAATGATAATCAGATCTAAAACAAGTTTTATTATGCGCCTATGATCCGGTAGATGAGGTTAAATCTAGATCACTTATCAAGAAAATCAACGAATTCTTGTCTTTCCATCCGGGCTTGCTTCATAATTGACAAAAGGGTTCCAATCGGAATAG
>NZ_JAIWNS010000011.1 GCF_020216685.1 Methanospirillum hungatei
GACCCACGTTTTTGAATTATTATGAGGATTTTTGTTCCGTTAGCTTCCTTGTACAGGGCGACATGACTCCCCTTACCTTGATATGGTGCTTCTTGAAAACCATTTTTTAAACTAATTTATAAGGGCATTTGAAGAAACCTGTGGTAGTTTCACGCTGCTTCAACCTCGATCACCGAAGTAAATTTTTCTGATGAGGTTATTGAAGGGAGAGCATCTGTTAAGATTCCAAGAAACTCAGCATTTTTTAGCCAGAGATCAATCGCTTCACGGAGGTTATCAAGAGCTTCCTTTGGGGTGTCACCACAGGATGCAACTTCGATTTCCACACATTTTGAAACGTAGACTCCCTCCTCTTCCCAAATCAGGGTTGTAAATTGATATCTTTTCATCTGCCTGACCTCGTTTATTCTCTCTCATATATTCTTTTTTCTGCTTTTAAAATTGTCAGGAGAGAGTAGTGAATCTATTTCCTGGCTTAAAAATTCAACATGGGCCAAAAAAAAGTATACATTAACCCGCAACCTCTTCTCCCTGCCCCTCTTTCTTCTCAGGTTCAGGCCCGGTAACGGTCACAATCGTTGCCTCTGTCGTTGGCGGAAGATAGATCTGCTCAATGGAAAGACAATCTTTCGGGCAGTAACTCACACAACACCCACAGATAACACACTGAAACTGGTTCAATCTCCAGGTCCGATCTGGTTTACTGACTTCAATTGCATCTGCAGGACAATGCATCCGGCACAGACCACAGAAGATACAATCATCAATAGTGATAACAAGGTGTCCACGGGTTACCGGCGTCACCTTTGCGGGCTGGTATGGATATCTGATCGTTGCAGGTCCTTTGACAAGGTTTTTCAGGACGGTCAGGGCCATAACTCCTACTTTCATCACAATCACCGCTCCATACAACCGATACAGGGATCAATGGTCAGCACGATAACCGGAACATCGGCAAGTTCACATCCGGCCAGCATCTGGACAAGAGCAGGAACATTCGCAAGCGTCGGGGTCCTGACCCGGTGCCGTGCCAGATTCTTCTTCCCGTTCGCCTTCACGTAATGAATGACCTCTCCCCGTGGCTGCTCTGCCCGTGCATAGTATTCACCGGACGGGTTACCTTTGACCGGAACCATGATATCTCCGGCAGGAATCCGGTCAATGGCATTCTCGATAAGGTCAAGCGAGGTGAAGAGTTCCTCTGCTCTCACCATGCACCGTGCATAACAATCAGCCTCATCTCTGACAACTGGTTTGAAATCCAGTTCATCATAGGCACCATACCCGGTTGATCTCACATCTACAGCATGCCCGCTGCCCCTGATGACCGGACCGACTGCCCCAAGATCCCATGCCTTATCTTTTGGGAGTATACCAATCCCCTTGGTTCTGGTCTGAACCGTCAGGTCTTCATCAAAGATACGGGTCAGTTCTGTAAAGTCATCCCGTAAACTAGGGATTTCACTCAGAATCCGCTTCAACTCTGCTGCATCCATATCCCTGCTGACACCACCGACCCGGTTTACTCCCTGAATGACCCGGCCTCCGGTTGTCCGCTCCAGCACATCAAGAATCTTCTCCCTTACTTTCCAGCAGTTCATAAAGAGGTTTTCATACCCCATCCCATCTGCAAAACACCCAAGCCAGAGGAGATGGCTGTGCATACGGGAGTATTCTGACCATATTGCCCGAAGAAACTCAGCACGTCTGGGAATTTCAATCCCCATTATCTGTTCTACTCCCTGGCAGTAGGTTGCCCCGTGAATGAAACTGCATATACCGCAGATCCGTTCGGATATGAAGACATAGTCCTTGTAATCACGCTTCTCTACAAGTTTTTCAAGACCACGGTGGACATACCCGATGGAGGGGATTGCCTCAACGACCCGTTCATCTTCCAGAACGAGGTCAAGATGGATGGGCTCAGGAAGGACCGGGTGCTGAGGTCCGAACGGGACGATAATCTGTTTACTCATGCTGGCCCTCCGGTTTCTTTTTCACAACCGATATCTGTGACGATCCAAAGGGGTGGGGAATACTGGTTCTGATAAAGGTTCCTTTGTAATCGATTGCAATTCCGGTGAAGGGAATTCCAAAGAGGTCTGCAATCTCATTCTCATACACGAATGAGGCAAGATAAATGCGGGAGATACTTGGGATTGGTTTATCAGGGGAGGCAGGGATCCGAAGGTGAGTCAAAGTCAGATCCTTATCAAAACTATAGGTCACCTCAAAAGCCTCTCCTTCTGCTGCACAACTGATCTGGACCAGGCGGTATCCGTCATCATGGAAGGAATGAACCCGGTTTATGAGGTCCTCGACTGCAATGGTCTCGATTGTCTGCTGTGGCTGCTTCATACCGTCCCCTCCACTCCTGCGTTCATAGCATGCCGTTTCTGTTCAAGTATCCCAAGAGCCTGCACGATACCATCGATGATCGACTCAGGCCGTGCAGCACACCCGGGGACATAGACGTCAACCGGGATGACCGTTGCAACACCCCCTGAAATATTGTAGCATTCTCTGAATACTCCGCCGGAGCATGCACAGATCCCAACCGCAACAACAACCTTCGGATGAGGCATCTGCTCATAGATGTTCTGCACAACTTCTTTGTTTATTTCATTAACACCACCGGTTATGACGAATATATCAGCATGTTTTGGGTTTCCGGTGTTGAGAATCCCAAACCGCTCTACATCATAGAGTGGAGTCAGACAGGCCAGTACCTCAATATCACAGCCATTACAGCTTGAGGCATCATAATGAATTATCCAGGGTGATTTCTGTAGGTATGACATGATTCTCACATAATTGAAAGGGCAAAGATATTTCCTGCTCCGGCAACGAGGGTAACAAACCAGGCACTGGTCATGGCATCCTGCCAGCGGACACGCGATGTACAGTTATCAACCAGGATCTCAAGCACCATGATAATGATAATTGCACAGATGCACAGCCAGAGATTATCACCAAAGAACAGCCATATAAATCCGAGCATCACGACAAGCTCATAGATATGGGCCAGTTCAACCATGGCAAGAGTCCGACCGGAAAACTCTGTCGTGCTTCCCTTTACAAGTTCCTGATGTGCATGATGTGAGGTTGCCAGATCGAATGGTGATTTCCTGAGTTTAAACGTTAATATATAGATAAACCCGAGGAACACTCCCGGCAGAAGCAGTATGGGAAGACCTGGATGGTTTGCCATATCCCCGATCAGGAATGAACCATTCACCTGGTATAGTCCGATGGCTGCAATGATGATCATCGGTTCGACTGCCATCAGCTGGATAAGTTCCCGCTCAGCTCCAATATGGGCATACGGCGAGTACGACACATACGCACCAAGCACCAGGAACACATGCCCGAGCGTAAAGGCGAATATGACAAGTAAGATGTCTCCTCCACCAAAGAAGAGTGCACCGGTGAATATAATGAATATGAGATAGCAGAAGATGAAAAAACTCTGTGCTCCCCATACTGCAACCTGTTTCTTCTGGAATAATTTACGGATATCATACCAGGGCTGGAGAACCGGCGGTCCGACTCTCCCCTGCATCCGTGCAGTCAGTATCCTGTCAAGCCCGGTGATGAGTATGCCGACAACCGGTGCAAGTATGATAAACAACGCTGCTGCAATGAACGGATCCATGGAATTCACAGGCCACCTCCGATGATCAGAATATTGAGGAGCAGGACAATCAGGAAGATACCCATTCCCACACTGATGCGGGAGAGGCGTTCTTCTCCGAATATCCGGTCCAGGTAGTAGTTAGACAGTGCTATCTCCCGGTTAATCCCACAGCTTCCCATGAATGCAGTGCTTCCGCCTTCCGGAATACCACACAGATACCGGGGAACCCGCCGTGCAGAATGCGTGAACCGGGCAAGAGAGAACGGCATGATGAGTACTAAGAACAGCATCATGAACATGATCTCAATATTACTCAAGGAGATAAGATCGGTGACCGACTGATACATGGTCAAAAGCCAGGGTTCTATCAGGTACCATGAGATGATCGGAAACCCGAAACAGACTCCGATGGTAAGTGCTGAGAGAATGTAGAGAATATTCTTTTCAGATCTCGGTATATGGGATTCGTCTTTTGTCTGTGGTTCCCCGACGGCTATGAGTTTTCCCATCCATTTTGCCCAGAAGAATGCGGTAATCCCGCTGCCATACGCGATGATGATGACCAGGAGAATTCCGTATGGAGGGACTGACTCCACAAAGGCATGAAGGGACGCCCATTTTGAGATGAGCATACCAAACGGTGCCAGAAACATACCGGCAATTCCGATCAGGATCATCATGGTAATCCGGGGCATCTTTGTAACAAGTCCGGTCATGTCTTCTATATCCCTGCTATGGATCTGATGCTCCACAGTTCCCACCGAAAGGAAGAGCAAAGATTTCGCTATGGCATGGAAGACGATCAGAAGGATTGCGGCCCAGAGTGCTTCTGCGGTTCCGACACCACAACATGCAACAATCAGTCCCAGGTTTGCAATAGTTGAATACGCAAGGACCTTTTTTGCATTGCTCTGGGATATGGCGATAGCAGATGCGGCAAGGAAGGTGATCCCCCCGATAAGGGCAATGAGGATTCCTACAATCTGTCCTTCAAAGACAGGAGCAAACCGTGCAATAATATAGACTCCTGCTTTCACCATGGTGCTTGAGTGAAGAAGGGCTGAAACCGGGGTTGGTGCAACCATTGCTCCGACAAGCCATGAAGAAAAGGGGAATTGTGCTGATTTTGCAAGTCCTGCAACGGCTATGAGTCCTGCGGGAATAAGGGCAATACCAGGTCCTGCAGTTACCAGTTCATGAAGTCCGATATATTGTGATCCCTGGCCAAGGAAAATTACCAGAAACGCAACCGGAATACATGCCCCTCCGACCAGGTTAAAGAGCAGTGCCCTGAAGGCATTCTTTACGGCTTCATCTGTCTCCGGATATCTGATAAGCAGGAATGAACAGAGTGTGGTTATCTCCCAGAAGAAAAACAGCCAGAGAAGGTTGTTTGAGAAGACCACTCCGAACATTGCCGAAAGGAAGAGGAACATGATTCCGAAGAACCGGGGCCTCTTATCCGGGCGGTCCGGGTGCTCTGCATGATATTCACGCATGTATCCTAGGGCGTACACACAGATGAGGCCTCCAATGACTCCGATAATCGCAGCCATGATCCCTGAAAGTTGATCCGAAAATAATTCCGGAATATGGGCATGGTCTGCGAGTGCCAGATATTCGACGGCACACAGGAGAATAAGCTGGAGGATGGTGATGCCAAAAACCAGATACTGCCGTGCTTTCAGACTGACAGAGATGATATACCCACTTATGAGGATATCACCAATAAAAATGAGTATACCAATCATATCGACCGGAACAGAGTAGTATACTGCCTGGGTGGTGATACTGTCTGCAAGGGTAATGAGAGAAGCAATCCCAACCAGGACTGCTCCACTTATAACTGCCGCTCTTCTGAAATTCTCGCCCTGAATGAGTGTCAAAAGGCCAGCCATCAGAAGAGGAAAGAGTATCAGGAAGATGAGCAGTTCCATGTATGTATCGTTTGAGAGCATGGATATTTATCATTATTTATCATGACAGTTGGTAGGAATGAAGATGAATACAAAGGTAATTTATGTGTTTTTATTTTGATTCAGAACGAAAGAAAAGACCATTCGTGAATTGTCGATGTTTTTATTCTCCGTTATGCATACGAGGCTCCCTCTTACAAAATGATCTGCTCTGGAGATTTTGTGTGGATAATAGTAGGTTAATATGCCCTTATTTCAGAAAAAGAACTTTTATTTAGTGTTGTCAATAATTATCTGTGCACGCAGAAAAAATTAAGGTTAATTCTTGATTCAATTACGATGATCTACGATTATGTTGTTTTTATAGAGGGGTGCTATTCTGGTCTGAAGCCGGAGTATAATTCTATAGGAGTATGCTCCAAAAAGAGAATAGCGTGGCTCTATTTGAATGTCGATCATTTACAATTATGGTATGGATATCATACATGGGATGTCACCCGTTCCATCGGACCTTTGCAGGTTCCCGTGGGGGGATGGCATAGTGCCGTAAAGCCGGATACCCGATGAGAAGAACTGTTTGTGGGATGGTACCTTCGGGAAGATCCATGACAGGCAGGACTTTTGGAGACCATTCTGCTGCCCGTTTTATTATCCCGGCCCAGCAGGTTCCAAGACCGTACACTTGGGCGATCAGGTCAAGGTAACTGGTTGCAATAAGAGCATCGGTTGGTGCTGTAGGGTCACTGGCTCTTGAGTATGTCATGAGGAGATGGGGAGCCCCGTGCGTGATAAGGTCCCTTCCTTTCTCCCACTCCCCGGTAATATAGGGAAATGATGAACCGATGGCAAATTCATGAAGTCTTTGTTCTTCTATCATCCGGTTCATCCATGAGATGATTGCTGATCCAACAGACTTTACAATGCTGGTATCATAGATGACCTGCCATTGGACGGTCTGCAGGTTCATTGCTGATGGAGCATACCTGACAATATCAAACAGGTTTTCAAGAACCTCGCGAGGAATGACTTTTTTCTGATATTGTCTGGTTGACCTGCGGGAGGTCACAAGGGTTTTGATCTGGTCAGGAGTAACCGGTTTTTCAGAGAGCACGGGAACGGTTTGTCTTTCTCCATAACCGGACAATCGTATTGCAGATGAGGGACAGAATGCGATGCAATGACCGCACCGGCTGCAGGGAGGAGCATTCGGATTCAGATCCGGATATCCGGATTCATCGCTTTTTATGACCGAAAACATGCAGACTTTACCGCATATTCCACAGGCTGTACAGGCTTCTCTGTTCATAAGTACCGGAGGTTGATACATACTCGTTCCATGTCCTATGTGTCTGTTCACGTTCATGAACTTATAAAGTGATGAAGAAGGGTCATTAAGATTAGAGGGTATTTCCCTTACATCTGATACCTGTGATCTCATTCGGGTTCAATAGGTACTGGCAGGATTCTCATATTCATAAGAGATCATTGACCTTTCAGTAAAACCTTTTTTACGGGATTTTTAGGGTATCTTTATTATGGTTGATGAGACATATTGGGTGATATCTAGATATAAATATTGCAACAGGCATGTATGATCTCTCTCCTCTGCGTTGGTGACGGGAAAGGACCCCTGAGCAGGTATATACAAATCCTGAGTCAAAGCCCAAATATATCTCTGGATTTTTCTCTGACTTTTCATGAGGCCCTTGAAAAGTTAAAATCCGCATCATATGATGGAGTTCTCACGGCATATCATCTTCCAGAGAAGAATGGTCTGGATCTCCTTCATCATGTCAGGGAGGTATATGGAGATCTGCCTTTCATCCTCTACACCGGAGCAGAAAAAGAGGATATTGCGAATGATGCCCTCTCATATGGGGCAGATCTCTGTCTGACGGATTACATTGATATCCGGTTTGAACGCACACGGCTTATCCATGTTATCAGTCGGATAGTAGAAGGCAGAGAGACAAAACTGGCCTTGCAGAAAAGTATTGCCCAGCTCTATCATGCAGAGTATATTGCCGGGCTGGGTCACTGGACATATGATCCAGATTCAGGAATGATATCAGGATCACTTGGTGCCCAGGCGATAATTGGCTGTAATACTGAAAATTTTACCATCGATGACCTCCTCAATGTGGTTCTTATAAAAGACAGATCCCGTATTAGAGCATCTCTTCAGGAATTAATTCATCAAAAACGATCCTTTCATGAAGAATGTAAGATACGAAGACAGACAGATAATGCACTTGTCGATGTCCATTTTATCGCGGAATATGATCCTGCCTCTCATACCGTTTTTGGAATAATTCAGGATATTACCGGAAGGAAAAAGATAGAACGTGCACTTCGTCTGAGCGAATCCAAGTTTAGAATGCTTGTTGAAAATATAAACGATGTCATCTTTTCTGTAAATCCGAAAGGCCAGATCGGCTATTTTAGTCCTGCTGGTGAACGGTTATTTGGATACCGCCCTGCTGATCTTGCAGGCAGATTCTTTCTGGATGTGGTGTATGAAGAGGACCGTCCGGCAATTCTAAAGAGGTTTGAGGAACTAGAGAAGGGTGTATTGACACCGTTGGAATGGCGACTTATAAAAAAGGACGGATCATTATCCTGGGTTAGAACCTCAACCCGACCGGTTACTGATACTGGTGGGAACCTGAAATATTTTGGGGTAATTACTGATATTACCAGAGAGAAGGAAGTTTATGCTGCATTGATTGAGAGCGAGGAAAAATACCGGTCACTGGTGAGTTATTCACTTGAAGGTATTATCATACTTGATTTTGATGGGAAGCTCTTATTTGCAAACATGGCTGCACTCCACCTTGTGGGGGTTTCTGACCCGGCCCTTCTTTCAGGTGTAAATGTTATGGATTTCATCGCCCCAAAATCTCGGGATCAGGTTCTTCTGGATCTGACACGGGTCCGGGAAGGAATCGATCCCTTCCTTGCTGAGTATCAGATCTGTACCGTTCATGGAGAGAAGATATGGGTTGAATGTGTCGGGAAACTGATCCGGTATGAGGGTCGGGATGCAGATCTTCTTTCAATACGTGATGTATCTGATCGAAAAGCTGCAGAAGAGGAACTCAGGGCAAGTGAAGAGCGGTTCAGATCATTCGTTGAATATGCGTATGATATTGTATACTCACTTACTCCCGATGGAGTATTTACCTACATCTCACCAAACTGGGCCGATGTGCTGGGCCATACTACTCAGGAGATAATCGGAAGTTCATATACAGATATTGTTCACCCTGACGATATTGGGGCGACAAGCAAATTCCTGGAGACAATACTCAGCACCGGGCAAAAGATGGGAGGGGTTGAATACCGGGTCAGGCATAAGGATGGTTCATGGAAATGGCATGTATCCAGTGGAACTCTGGTTAGAAATCCTGATGGGACTCCGAAGGCATTTTTAGGAATTGCCCATGATATCACCGAACGAAAAAAGTCAGAGGAGGCACTAGTTCAGGCAAACCGTCAGCTCAACCTGCTCAGTTCGATTACCCGCCACGACATTTTAAACCAGATTAATGCTATCTTTATCTATCTTGATGCGATGAAGGATATGGCCCATGATCAGAGAATTGGCGAATTTATTGACAATATCATGGCATGTACGGGAAAAATCCAGTCTCATATAGAATTTACCAAAACGTATGAGGGTCTTGGGTTGCATGAACCAGAATGGCAGGCTTTGATACATTGTATTCAAGAGCCACATCTGCCTGAGTCTATTCAGTTAGTTCTCGATCTTCCTGATGTCTTCATCTATGCAGATCAGATGTACTCCAGGGTCTTCCTGAACCTTATGGATAATTCTATCAGGCATGGAAAAACGGTTACTACAATTCATATATCTGCACAGAGATCCGGTGATGAGTTCCTTATTGCGTATGCCGATGACGGCGTTGGTATTCCTCCGGAAGACAAGGAAAAAATATTTGAGCGGGGATTTGGGAACAATACCGGGCTTGGATTATTTCTGGTACGGGAGATCCTTGCACTTACCGGAATTTCAATTATCGAACGGGGGCAGGAAGGGCAGGGGGCCTTATTTGAGATCCGGGTTCCGAAAGGAGGATGGATGAGTGCGAAATGAAAGGCCGTTCCTAGTGCACCCTTCGAAAAGATGGTATGTTCAGAGTAATTTCGTCTCTTCCGTTGGTTTTGGGACTTTAACAACAAGGACTCTGAAAATTTCAGTACTCTGGTTAATCCACCGGTGAGGAATCCTTGCCGGGCTTTCCACCAGCATATTCTTTGTTACCTCTGCCCGCTCATCTCCAATCTCAACAATTCCTGTCCCTTCCAGGACATAAAAGAAGACATCGACCGGAGTTATATGTTTTTTCAGTGATTCTCCCGGCTTAAGGGTGATGACTACTGCCATTGCATGAGGAGAGTCGTAGATCTTTCTGGCATCCACATG
>NZ_JAIWNS010000012.1 GCF_020216685.1 Methanospirillum hungatei
GTGTGGATTTGGTCCTGAAGCAACCTGTGCTACGTCGGTTATGATCATGGTTACACCTTGTCCAGATTTATGTATGGGATCATAGAGAGCAGTTCTGACTTTAATGTATCGATCCCTATACGTTCCATGAATCGGGCTGTCCGTTCCTGGGATTGCCCGTGTTTTTGGTAAAAATCAAGCAGGCGTCCGACCAGATCACATGCTTCACTCTCAGAGAGGCCATATGCGATTGGGTCGGCGACCCTGGGCTTTCTCCCGCCATTTCCTCCAAAGAGGACGATCCATCCCCGGGTGGTTCCGATAAGCCCGATGTCACGGAGCTGACTTTCACTACAACTTCTCTGACATCCTGACACTCCAATCTTGACTTTTGCCGGGAATTTTTTATCCTGAACAAGGGCCTCAATTTTGGATGCAAGGCCAATTGAATCCTGTGATCCCCATGTACAACTTTCAGTACCAAGACAAGCCTGGACGAATTTCACACACGGCCCGAGGTCAGGCGTTCCAAGAGGACCAAGTTCTTTAAATACAGAATCAACATCTTCAGCAGGTATACCGGCAAGAATCATCCGCTGTCCTGATGTGATTTTCATGATTGGAATGTGAAATTTTCTCCCGACTGCGGCGATATGTTCAAGATCTCCTGGAGTGACTATACCGGAGGGGGTATGGGTCATGATACCGTATGTCTTTCCGTCCCGCTGCAGAATGGCTCCATTCACCTTTTTCATGATATCTCTCTGGTAATGATACTCCACACAAGGGGATAATACCTCCGCTCTACTCACGACCCGGTTTCAGACGGATAATGAATGATATTTACCGGTATTGCCCGCATCTCTATGGTTATGGGTTTTTTAAAATGGTCATCCAGGGCCAGGTGTAAATGCTCAGGATCAGGCATCTCTCCGGTCCCGATGATGTGCAGGGTAAGGTTCTGTTTGCGGAGATTAAAATCAGTTATCTCATATCCGGATCCGGATAACCAGTTCTTGGTAATGTCCTGTGCCTCTTTTGAGTAATATGCCTGCTCCAGAGTTTCAAACCCTGATATGAAAAGTGGTACTGATATCAGGACCACACAGATGACCGCGATGGAAAACGCCTGTTTCCGTTTTTTCGTGCGGGTTTTGTCCATAGAGCCAGGATTAATTCCTGAGATCCAGAAGACTGCTCCGCCAGATACCAGAATGGCGAAGAGGTTTGTGAGAAAGAGGAGAAATGAACCGGTTGCATCTCCCCATTGAAATTTTGAGAGAGAAATCCCGACGACACTGAGAGGGGGGACAAGGGAGATGGCTATTGCTACCCCAGGCAGCGAGTCACTGACTGACTCCCGGCTTACGGCAAAGGCTCCTGCTGCTCCTGATGCAAGGGCAACATAGAGGGCAAACATATCCGGTGCGGTTCGTGAAACGATCTCCTGGTTTCCCTGAAAATCAATGGCAAGAGGTGAGATACTACAAGTGAGCAGGGCTGCGAGGAGGATGACAAATATCGTGCTGACTGCTACCATCATGAGCGACCGTCCGGCCCGGTGTGTGTCTCCGAGCACTATTGCAAGCGTTGTTGCCATGATCGGGGTCATCAGAGGAGCAATTATCATGGCACCTATCACGGTGGCGGTGGATCCGGCAATGACGCCATATGTTGAGATAATAGTGGCAAGTGTCAGGAGTACTCCATAATTCAGAATTCCATTCCCGGCACATTCACCTTCAAAGCAGAGTTTTTTCTGCAATATCGGAAGATAGGCCTGATCAAACTTATTTACCCTGATAAATTCTTCGAGCATATACCAATGGATGATATGAGCGCTTCCGTTATCATAGCATTGGTAGCAATAGGATCCTGCCTCTCTTTTTAACTTACAATGACAAAAAAAGAACCGGAGAATTACTCTCCTTTATATGAGGCCATATACCAGGTATATACCATATCAAAATATTGTTTTATGTCCTCTGCCCCTTCCAAAGAGACCGGACCGATATATACTAGTGGAATAAAGGCTTTTTCCCGGTGATAGGTCTCGGCAAATTCCTTAAACCGGTCCATCTGTTCAGGGCCTTCCTCCAGGTTGACCTGTTCAAGGATGATATCAGGGTTTTCTTTCAGGTATGTATCCCAGAAATCACGGACCTGCATACAACCACCACAGTTCGGATCATAAAAGTAAATAACAAGCGGAGTTTCAAATTCAGGGGCAGGTTCTTTGAGATATGCGATCAATGCAGACTCATCCAGTTCGGTTCCATCCTCAATAAATATGGCTGCTGAAACCGGAAAGAAGGAGATAGCCAGACCTACAAACAAAAGAGCGACAATCATCCTGAAAATTGGTTTCAATGACATCTTTTTCATTTTATCCCTCGAAATCATGGCGGTACACAATTCTCTAATATTTGAACATTAGAGTGAATAGGATAAAAGTCTTTTCTAAATTTCAGGCTATCCTTCAAATCCATATACTGAGATCCTGTATGTTTTTCACCCGCTCCCTAAAAATTGGGAGTTATTATCTCTACATCGGATAGAGAATCTCAATCCTCCTGATGAACCCTGCAAGAACAAAGAGGAGTAATCCGTTTATTACGATAATCACGGCATTGATGAGTCCGGGCATGATACCCGGAATAATCATTGAAATACCAAATGCAATGGATACAAAGTTCAGTATGGTCTGGGTAATATTCATTTTTTTCAGTATCGGTGGCTGGTCTGCCGGATGATCCGGAGGGTGTCTCATTGCCTGAAGAACCGGATAATACCGGCCGATGAGCAGCACAACACCACCGATGATATTTAACAGACCAAGGAGTAATTGAAGAAAACCGGTCAGTACCCCGGGAACAATACTGGATATGATACCAAGAGTTGCGAAGGTCATTCCAATGATGGTCATCAACCAGGAGCGTTTATATGCCCCGACCGGGGTTTCTCCAAGAGCCATCATCTGAATGGCAAAAACGACCAGAAGCATCCCTAATAGCCCGTCTTGCGAAAACGGAAGTGTTCCGAGGTTTACCGGGATCAGGACCAACCCAAGAAGGGTCAGCAGTGTTGCCACAAGAAGAAGGATCCCCAGAGAGAGTGATATTGATGACTCTTTCAGAATCAGCCATAACCCGTTCGTCTTTTCAGTTTTATATTCCGACGGTTCTATATCTGCATGCTTTGTCGATGGGTACTGCCGGTTAACCTTCTGAATGCACCAGGCAAGATAAAAAAAACTCAGAGCATACAGGATAAGAATGAGAGCAGTCTGATGATCCGTCGTAACTCCCGGAAAAAGAGTAATCAGGCCACATATGCATGAAATGACATACACCAGCCCGCAGGCAAGGATAAGATGCTGAAAAACCCCTGAAACATGCCTCCAGGTCCGTGCCTTGTCTTCCCTCACGAAGAGTTGCAGGAAAAGAGCTGCACCACCGAGGAACAGGACAGTTCCGACGATGAGTCTGATATGTTCAGAAAGATAGCCTGGCACGAAAGCAGCAGCCATTCCCATGATTGCAACGATGATGCCGATAAATATCAGAAGCCATGACCGTTTGAGATCACCAAATGGCGTCTTTCCCATAGTGACAATCTGAAATGCCATCAACAGGACAAATAATCCGTATGTGCTGTCCGGTGCATAGGGAAGAGCACCGGTGTGTATCTGAAAGAGCAGAAGGCCGAAAATAAGCATAAATATCCCGAATATGAGCAGGATAACAACTTCTATGGTAAGATCGGACTCTCCGGTGAGGTTCAGATGTCCTTTTGTGGTATGCCCGTGTTCGTTTGTCATGTACGCGAACTTCCTCTTATATGTCTATAGCATGTGGAGTAAGAAATATTGTCCGGTTATACCCATTCGGCCGGTCACAGACCCCTCCTTTCACCGATGAGAAAACCGGTCTGAATAGTATGTCATTTCTCCCGAATTATGGTAGACATGATGAGATGAACGAGAGAGCAATGGAGGGGATGTATGAAATCATTCGAGGTTGCCCCAGGAGATAATAGGGGAATGGTTTGATCCAATTCCCAAATGCATAGAATGTGTCACCACATCGTATCAGGTGAAGCATGATACTGGCATGGTACCAGGTGTACTTCTGTTCTCCTGTTGGTCTGTTCATTGTCCTTAAAAATTGGGTTTTTAGTAAAAATGACTATTATTTTTGAATTAATGGTGTGAGGTGTATTGAATACTGATTTTATTGCCACATCTAACTCAAAATCGGTTTTAAATGCATATTTGTCAAAAATGAGCTCTCAAAACTATTATCTATGTTTAGCCCCCATCAATATTCTTATGGGGATAGATAAGTGTAGGGGGGATGAATATTCCATCTCTGATTCAGAATGATCAGGGTTCGATTATCGAAGTTAGAAATCTAACCAAGATATTCGGACCAAGACCCCAGAAAACGCTGTCTCATCTCCAAAGAGGATGTTCGGTCAAAGAAATCCGAGAAAAAACCGGTCACATCGTCGCGTTACAGAACATTTCGTTTTCAGTTCAGAAAGGGGAAATCTTTGTTCTGATGGGACTCTCGGGATGTGGAAAATCAACACTTCTCAGATGCCTGAACCGGCTCATAGAACCGACAGCCGGGGAGATTCTTCTTGATGGAGAAGACCTTGTCACTGCTTCTGCAGACCAGATGAAATCAATCCGAAGAAAACGGATGAGCATGGTTTTTCAAAGCTTTGCTCTTCTTCCCCATAGAAATATTCTGGACAACATTGCATTCGGTCTTGAAATTCAGGGTATACCATATGAGGAACGGGTCCAGGAAGCAAAAAAATCCCTGGATCTTGTGGGTCTATCCGGATATGAGTATTCCTATCCGGATCAGCTCTCTGGAGGAATGCAGCAGCGGGTGGGGCTTGCCCGGGCTCTTGCAAGTTCACCGGATATTTTACTCATGGATGAAGCGTTTTCCGCACTGGATCCCATTATCAGACGTGATATGCAAAATGAACTGCTTGATATTCAGGACCGTCTTGAAAAGACCATCATTTTTGTATCTCATGATCTTGATGAAGCATTGAAACTTGGATCCAGGATAGCCCTGATGAAAGCAGGAGAAATCATTCAGGTCGGTTCACCTGAAGAGATCCTCACGAAACCCAAAAACGAATTTGTTGAACGGTTTGTTGAAGATGTGGATCTTTCACGTGTTCTTACGGCAAAGGATGTCATGAAGGTTCCGGATCCCATGATTCACGTAACATCAGGTCCCCATGTGGCGTTACGAATGATGAAGGAAGCAGGAATATCCACATTATTTGTTGTTGGCAAAAACCGTGAGCTCAAAGGTATCATTACGGCAGATGATGCCTTGCGGGCCGGAAAAGAAGGATTGCCTCTTCAGGACATTGTTATACCGGATGTTGTATCCATCCATCACGATACCCCGGTTTCAGAGATCATCCCGGTCATTGCGGAAAGCCGGTTTCCTTTGGCCGTGATAAATGAAGAGAAGAAATTAAAGGGTGTCATTGTCAGAGGCTCTGTTCTGGCTGCTCTTGGCAGGTCAGGAGGGTCTGTATGACGGTTTCCCCGTTTCCCCGGTTGCCCCTAGGATCGGCGATTGAGGATCTGGTTACCTGGATCAGCACAAATCTTGGCTGGCTTTTAGATGGGATAACTGATGTCCTTACTGCACTCACGAATACGTTTCAGAGTATTCTGAGTAGTATCCCACCGCCGGTTCTGATCCTGTTCGTTGCTATCATTTCCTTTGCATTGAAATTCAGGGGAAGATCTCAGAAAAAATCGCAGTACAAAAGGTTTTTGGAATCGATTGATCTTCCAATTCTTTGTGTTGCAGGTCTTTTTTTAATCTGGGATCTTGATTTGTGGGATCATTCAATGGAAACGCTTGCCCTTGTTATCGTTTCAACCATTGTATCCCTGGTGATTGGAATTCCTATTGGTATTTTTGCGTCACATTCAGATCGGTTCAACCAGATAATCCGGATTTTTCTGGATTTCATGCAAACAATGCCCTCTTTTGTGTATCTTATTCCTGCAGTCATATTCTTTGGTCTTGGAAATGTCCCTGGTGTCATTGCTACGGTTGTTTTTGCAATGCCGCCAACCATCAGGCTGACAAATCTTGGAATCAGACAGATACCGAAGGAACTGATTGAGGTTTCAGATGCGTTTGGTGCAACAATGGTACAAAAACTGATAAAAGTCGAATTGCCTGTTGCACTGCCCACAATCATGGCCGGTGTCAACCAGTGTATTATGCTGGCTCTCTCTATGACCGTCATCGCTTCCATGATTGGTGCAGGGGGACTTGGATACCAGGTGTTGTATGGAATTCAGCGGGTTGATATTGGGTCAGGGTTTGAGGCAGGTCTTGCGATTGTAATCATTGCTATCATCCTTGACCGATTGAGTCAGAATCTGATTCCGGTACGGGAATTAAAACAATCATAGAAAAATTATGGAGTAATCAATGAAATTAACACATGTATCCCCAATTATAATGTTAGTAGTACTATTGACCGGATGTATCCTGTTATGCGGGTGCACCGGAGAACAGTCAACACAGATGCAGAAGGGTAAGATCATCGGTATTGAACCTGGTGCCGGTATCATGCAGAAGACTGAAGTGGCTATTCAGGACTATGGACTTGATTATACTCTTGTCTCCAGTAGTAGTGCGGGAATGGCATCAGAGCTGACAAAGGCAATCAATTCAGGGAAATGGATTGTTGTAACCGGTTGGACCCCTCACTGGAAATTTGCCCGGTTTAACCTGAAATATCTTGATGATCCCAAGGGGATTTACGGTGGGGAAGAATATATTGGTGCTCTTGCACGAAAAGGCTTTGAAACTGACAATCCTGGTGCGTACGTGATTCTTTCCCGGTTTTCATGGGCATCGGATGAGATGGCATCAGTTATGCTAGCTATAGAGGACGGAAAAACACCGGAGAATGCAGCTGATGAGTATATTGCCGCTCATCCGGATCAGGTCTCTTCATGGATTGGCTCAGTAAAGGGCGATGGATCACTTGTAACCGTCGGATATGTCCTATGGGATTCAGAAATTGCAAGTACGAACGTGCTGAAGAAGGTGCTTGAACAGGCAGGGTATACCGTGAAAATGGTCGCTGTTGATGCAGGACCTCTCTATCAGGCCGTTTCGACAGGAGATGTGGATTGTACCATATCAGCATGGCTGCCAACGACTCAGTCAACATACATGGATAAGTACAGGGATAATCTTGTTGAGGTCGGTAAGGTTCTCACTGGGGCAAAAGTCGGGCTTGTAGTGCCTGATTATGTGACCATCGGGTCAATTGATGAACTGAACAGTGTGAAGGATAAATTCCAGTAATCTCTGGAAAATTCTTTTTTTCTCCGAATGGATCTGCATTCTGCAGGAAAGGTCATTGCCAGTAGCATAGTATCCCTGAAGATACATAACCTGCCCTTGCGTTTCGTCCATTAAAACCGTAAGAATAGTATTAAGAATTCTTTAGGTTTTTTCTCATGTGGCATGAAACTATAAATCTCCCCGGCTCTAACTATTTGGTTGTACATTCGAATATCTTGGGGTGATTCAGATCTACAGGAACCAGAATGGAGAATCCACAAATCAGACATGTATTCTCGGAAATGAAGTGCCCCTGTATGAATCCAGAGTTTGTGAAATACTGACTCATATCAGAAAACCCGGTGATTTCAGGACACCTCCGAAAATTGCTATCATCAGCCCTACCTCTTTTTCAAGAACGATTGTTGCCGATTGTCTTTCCAGGGAGATATCAGTTTTAGTCCGAAATATTAATTTTTCAGAAAAAGAATCTCTGCAACCAGATTTTCAGGGTTTTTTTGATGAACATGCCATCTATATCTGCGAAGAATGTCAATACCTCTACGAGCGTCGTCCTCATGGATTTGATCTCCTCAGATCATTCCTCTCCTCTCTTGTCACCAATTCACGTCAGGTCATTACCACATGGAATCAGTATTCATGGAATTTTCTCTGCGGATTTCTTCACATCGAACGCTGGTTTCCCATTGTAATAACCCTGCCATTTCTGACACTCCCTGAACTAAAACAATACCTTCTCCCTGAAAGGAACGATGAAATCAGGTTCACTATAGATATTGATCTTGACAATACCCTGGAATTAGTCAGAAAAGACTTTGATGTAAATATCTCCTCTCTCAACCTCGCGTTCTCGATCCCGTATCTTACGATACAACCCCGTTATGTATCATATATTCCTTTATTGGCCGATAAAGAGGCGATGCCTGAAGAATTAATATTCCGGGAGATACATCGCCTGTCAGCTGGTGAACCCGGAATTGCCCGCGAAATATTTCAAAATGCAATGGTAGAGGATGAAATTCGGTTTTCCCGCCTGCCCAAACCTTCTCAAATCCCCGATCTTGATGTGATTGACATCTTCATATTAACCCTCATTCTCATGTATGAGTCACCGGTTTACTCCCGGCTCAATGAGTCAGTCAATGACAAGGCTATGCTCAACTCCTCCCTTTACCGGTTGGTATCTGCAGGTCTTATCATGTTAAATGATGATATGTGGTCTGTCAGTTCTGAAGGATTTTCTTCGGTTGTTGAATACCTGAAGCAGCGGAGGATGATATGGTAATGAATGAAAGCATCCTGTCAGGCACGACAGAAAAAGCGGCAATCACCGGTGATTATACCGCATTAGTCCTCTATATCATTCTCCTGTATGCCTTTACCTTCATCCTCTCCTGGGCCGTAGGTCGGTTCCTTCAACAATTTTCAGAATTATTCTCAAAAGACAGGGTCACTATCAAAATGATGATCCCCCTGATCAAAATTGTCTTTTATTGTATAGCAACCTGGTTTGCATTCACCGCAATTCTGGATCCCTCATATACCGAGACGGTTGCATTTTTTGGTTTATTTGGGGCCGGACTTGGTATTGGCCTGAAAGATCTGCTTGCAAACATCATCGGCGGTATCGTGATAATATTCGAAAAACCCTTTCAGGTTGGTGACAAGGTCGCCTTTGGTGACTACTATGGTGAAGTGTCAGATATTGGCCTTCGAACAACCAGGCTTGTGACGCCATCTGATGATGTCGTTACCATTCCAAATTTTCAGATCTTTACCTGTCCTGTATCCAGCGGAAATTTTGGTTCAACAGCGATGATGGTGGTAACCGACCTCTATATTGATACGAATTCAGATTACTCCAGGGCCCAGACCCTGGTCAGGGAGACGATTGCCAGTTCACCATATGTCATTATCAGTGATGATTTTCCCTACACGGTTCTTATTCAGTCATTCCCTTTTTATCATCGGATACGGGCGAAAGCATATGTTACTGATCACCGGCATGAGTTTGAGTATCAGTCTGACCTGTATCAGCGGGCCTGGAATGCCATGAAAAATGAGAATATTCATCCTCCTCCCTATCCGGGTGTGCTCATGGATGACGTATCCAAAAAGGGAGGGCCCATTGGAAATCCGGTTCATAAAGGAATTGATATGTCATAACCCTGACAAAACCAGAAGCATTTTATTAATTTCTTTGTAAACGATATGTTATGTTCCCTGCTGTGGCTGAATCCCGCGTCCTGAAAGCTTTGGGACTTGTTTTTGGAGATATCGGGACCAGTCCTATCTACACCATCGGAATCATTCTTCTCGCCCTCGTCCCGAATGAGGACAATATCTTCGGAATAATCTCGTTAATTTTCTGGAGTCTCTTTCTTATCATCACCGTTCAGTATGTTTGGATTGCAATGCACGTGGGAACAAAGGGTGAGGGCGGGACCATCGTTTTAAAGGAGGTTCTGACAGACCTCTTGAAAAACAGTCCGCTGGTCCCCTATATCTCACTCCTGGCAATAGTCGGGGTCTGCCTGTTCATGGGTGACGGAGTCATTACTCCGGCCATCAGTATTCTCTCCGCCGTGGAAGGTATCCGGCTGGTCCCCGGGCTTGAAGAAACGAGTGGGACTGTTCTCCTTCTCATTGCAGCGACAATTGCAATCTGTTTATTTGCCCTTCAAAGAAAAGGGACTGATAGTATTTCATGGGCATTCGGACCGGTTATGGCAGTATGGTTCTTTTCCCTCTCTCTCACCGGTCTGATAAGTCTGGCTTCTGCACCCCATATCCTGCTTGCGTTAAGTCCGCATTATGCACTTGGATTTTTACTGGAAAACGGGATTACATCTCTTATCGTCCTGTCTGCCATTGTATTATGTATCACCGGGGGTGAAGCACTCTATGCCGATATGGGGCATCTTGGTCGTGAACCAATCGTTAAAGGCTGGTATTTTGTATTCCCTGCCCTTATGCTGAGTTATCTGGGTCAGGGGGCATTTGTCCTTGAGCATGGGCCCTCAGGCACGGTCCTCTTCTCCATGGTTTCCTCAATAATTGGTCCACTCTATATTCCGTTTCTGCTCCTCAGTATCTGTGCAACCATTATCGCGTCCCAGGCGATGATCAGCGGGATGTTCTCAATCGTCTATCAGGCTATGACAACCCGGATTATTCCAAAGATGAAAATAGATTATACATCTTCGGCACTCCGGTCACAGATCTATATTGATACCGTTAACTGGCTTCTCCTGATGGCTGTTCTTCTGGTTATGGCTGCATTTCAGTCATCTGAACACCTTGGTGCAGCCTATGGTCTAGCAGTTACTGGAAATATGTTAATATCGGCTTTTATGCTGCTCTTGATATTCGTGATAAAGAGGAACTTCTTAAAAACCGGAATCCTCTGCGCTCTCCTTGGAATAAACCTGACATTCTTCATTGCATGTCTGACAAAGCTTCCGCACGGTGCTTACTGGTCATTCCTTCTGGCTTTGATCCCATTCATCATCATTATGATCTTTATCCAGGGTCAGCAAAAGCTCCGTTCATTATTCCGCCCGATTCCATTCGAGGAGTTTATTGATAAATATCACCAGTTATACCGGGAATCCTGTAAAATATCAGGTGCTGCCCTGTACTTCACCTCGGATATCAGGTCAGTATCTCCCTATATTGGGCAGATCTTCTTTCAGAATAATATTATTTATAAGCAGAATATCCTGGTATCTGTCAGGATCAAAGGATATCCGTTTGGTGTAACCTCCGACTACCAGGAAGGACTTGCCGAAGGGCTGTCTGCATTTATTGTTGAAGCAGGCTACATGGAGATTGTTGATATCGAACATCTACTTCGGGAACGGGGAATATTTGAGAAGACGATCTTTTATGGCATCGAGAATATTATCAGTGATCGGATGGTATGGAACCTCTTTGGTCTGATGAAAAAGGCATCTCCCCCGTTTGTTCAGTTTTACTCTCTCCCGCCGGAGAAAATTCATGGGGTGGTGACCAGGTTTGTTCTGTAAAATTAGTAAGTTGCAGTCCCGCTATAGGCAGCAGGATCACATTCAAACAGCCATTCCCGGATCGGTCCGGTCCCTGGCGTAAATGGTTCATAATCATCAAACCACCGTGCCTGTGGATTTGAACAGGAGATCATGAACTTTTCATAATCCTCAGGATCGGCTGCCTGATGATACCTCATGAAGATATTATGATTATTCATTCCGACAACCTCTATCTTGCCGGTACTATGAGACATGATAAATCTGGCCCGTTTCGCAAGTCCAGAGCATCTTTGAAATGCCTTTTGCAGAGTCCAGAACGACTCCTCAACCGGAACTGAATAGATGTAATTCCCGATGGTCGGACGGCACTGGAAGACATAATAGGGCGAGACACCCATAAACGACAACTTTTTAAAGAGATCTGCCATGACTGCCGGATTATTGTTCACTCCCTCAATAACTGGTGTCTGATTCACGATTATTGCACCAGCCTGCTGAAGCATTCCTATTGCCCTGACCGATTCTGAAGAGATCTCATTGGGGTGATTGAAATGAGCCATGATATAGATCTTCTTCTCCCCGCCTGAAGCTTCCCTGATAAGTTCGATAAGATCTGGGTCTTCGGTGATCCTATAGGGATTATAGGCCAGCATCTTTGTTCCGATTCGGATAATCCCGACATGATCAATCTCCCTGATTTCCCGGATCACCTGCCTGAGACGGGAAGTTGCAAGAATGAAAGGATCTCCACCAGAGAGGAGAACATCGGTTACTTCAGGATGATCCCGGACATAGCCAAGAGCTGGTGCATAGTCCCTGACGGTCTGACGCTCACAATCCATAAAGAGGCGTTTTCTGAAACAGAATCTGCAGATTCCTCCACATACATCAGATAAAAGCAGAAGAGCAGTCTGGGGATATTTATGCTGAAGTCCATGCTGGACAGTATAATTTTTCTCCTCAGACGGATCAGGACTTCCGGATGCATTCAGCTCACCCGGGTCAGGGAAGATGATCCGTTTTATCGGGTCGTTCGGATTATTCCAGTCGATGAGTGAGAGATAGTGTTCTGATGCCCGGAATGGAAACCGCTCGGTTACTTTGAGCAGGGTTTCCTGTTCGCTCTCTGGCATGGACTGAAAATATGGAATCTGTGTAATATCTGTAATGTATGTTCCTTTCATCATGTTCACCTCCTGGTGTTCGACAATTAAAACCCCGATTAAGGGGGGGAGGAAATCTCCGGGGCAATTGTGGTCCGGGTATAGAGTCAATAAGATTAGGTTTAAGAAAACCCGGTTAAGATATAATTAGGGGTACTTATATTTATATCTTCTGTGTTCTGATTACTACTAGTACTGATCTTTGGATCTCGCCCTCGGAATCTATATCCATTCTCCTGAGAAACTATCTTAGTTTAATGGAGTTCGCTCTTGTCTACCGGAACATATGAGGAACAGGTTTACTCTCTTCTGTGTCAACACCGGGAAGGACTGACAATAGAGGAAGTATCCCGGCTATTGCAGATTACCCGGACCACTGCGGCCCGGTACCTGGAGTCACTGTATCATGCCGGCAGGGCTGAACGGCGATCCCTGGGACCTGCGAAGATCTATCGGGCATCATTCAGGATTTCAGGCTCTGATCTGCTTACAATTCTGGAAGAAGGAGTATTGATCATAAACCCTGATGGGACGATCAGGGAAGCCAATCCTGCCTTTGGGTCACTGGTCTCTCTCTCCCCGGCCGATCTGATAGACAGATCTCTCCAATACTCATCACTCACCGGCATCTTTTCCGAAGATATAATCCACGCTCTCCTTGTTCCACCGGAGCAACCGATTGAGGGGATTCTCCATATATCAGATAAGGAGACTTACCGGTATCTGCATTACCGCATTTTTGCCATGCAGCTCCCTGATGGGGAAACCGGGTCTGCAATGATAACCCAGGACCGGACCGAGGTACTCTCAGGCAAGGAAAAAGCCCAGAGCCTGGTCTCTGAATATGAACGCCAGTTATCACTCATGCATTCCGATCTCACAAATCATCTTGAAAAAGCGAAAAATACGGTTCGTGAGGTATCAAGTCGTGAACGGGCCATCCGTGACCTGCTCCAAAATGTTCGGGCGATCATTTTAAAGGTTAATACGGCAGGACGGGTGGTATTTTGCAATCACTATGCATCAGAGATTGTTCATCTGCATGACGGGGAACAGGATCATCCTGCCCTTTTACAGGGTCTTTTTCCCATAACCGACGAACACGGTGCCCTGATCGCAGAAAAAATTAATGCGGTCAGGACCGGTGATACTGATTTTTCAGGCTGGGACTCTCCACTCATCATAGAAAACCAGGCAACTGATCAGATCTTTTCATGGAACCTCATCCGGCTTCGGAAAGGGAAAAATGGTGCATCCATGATCCTGGCCGGGTTTGATATAACCGATCTGATACACCGCGAACGGCGGGTGGTCAGGGCACAGCAGCAGATGGAATGGATTTTGGATCATCTCCCTGACCCCACCTTTGCCATTGATAATACCCGGCAGGTCATTTTGTGGAATAAACAACTGGAGCTGATGACCGGTCTGCAGTCCGAAGAAACAATCGGAAAACCTATCGATCTTTTTGTCCCTGCAATCTATGGATACAGTCGTCCGGTTCTTGCAGATCTGATATTTAATCGATATGATCCGTCAATAACTGCATTTTTTAAAAACATCGTTCAGGAAGGGGAAGCTCTGACCGCAGAGACGATTGCATACCGGCAGGATGGAACCTCCCGGATCTACTGGGTGAAAGTAACTCCGTACTATACAGAGTCCGGAGAATTATCCGGGGCAATCCAGTCCCTCCGGGATATCACCGCATTTCGGGAGGGAGAAGCGAAAATCCGTGACGAAGGGGAACTTCTCCGTGGTATTGCCGAACATGTTCTTGATGATATTATGGTCATCAACCGTGCCGGCACTATTCTGTACGCAAATCCATCCCTGGGAAGATTAATCGGGACCAGTCCTGAGGGAATCATTGGCTCACACATCAGCGAGGCTCATGAGATCCGGAAGATCTTTCCGACCTGTGATCGGTTCAAGTCGGTGTTCATCACCGGTGTTCCCATTCATGAACTGTTTACTATTGAATATGACGGGGTGGAGATGTTGATGGATGCCATGTTCATCCCTGAGAAGGATCAGACCGGATTGATATCAGCGATCCTTATTGTACTTCGGAATGTAACAACACTTCGGGATGAGATAAGCAGCCTGCAACATCGGAACGCAGAGTCTATCAAGTCCTGATCCTCTTTTTCACTCTCATTGCTCACACCAGTATTACATTTCTTCTCTGACCTGTCTGTTTTTCCAGTTCATCCCTGCATGCTGATATTTGTTTCCTTGAATATTTCATCTCTTATATATAGCATCATGGCGTTTATCTCTCAATAAGGTGGGCCATCCCGGCTCAGTATCCGGGGCTGTTTTATGATGGTCTACGCCCAAATCTTAAGGCGTGAAGGCACGGATAGAAGAAGACAAAGTCCTGCTGGGGTCAGAGGGATATGCCCTTTATGAGCAGAGCGGATTTGGCAGACCACAAAAGGACGGGCTTCGGCTCTCTCCGGTAGAAGCACTCTATCTCGTGTACCG
>NZ_JAIWNS010000168.1 GCF_020216685.1 Methanospirillum hungatei
GAAATCTCTGTTATGTCAGGATATGTGATGGCTCTATTGACCGGTTTGCCCTGTCCACCGCGTCGTTCTGTAACTGGATGGCACTCGAGCATGCCGTTCTGGGAAATATCGTCCCTGATTTCCCGGTTATAAATAAGAGTATGAACCTCTCGTATGCAGGGACCGATCTGTGAGGATGAATATGAATATTCTCTCATTTTTACTCAAAAAACCAAAGGATGTCCTGGCATACACCCCGGACAGTGCTTTTGAATCAGCCGGAGTGATGCTCAAAGCGGAGATTGACCGGGTATTCGGGCATAGTATCGCGATCAGAGAGGTTGACTGTGGCAGTGATAATGCTGCAGAGATTGAACTTGCAAACCTCTCCGCTCCACACTATGATGTCGAACGGTTTGGGATAACCTTTGTAGCCTCGCCCCGGCATGCGGACATCCTTGCCGTCACCGGTGTGGTGACTCATGGGATGAAGGAGGCACTGATAAAGACCTACGAAGCAACTCCAGAACCAAAATTTGTCATTGCAGTCGGTGATGATGCCTGTACCGGCGGCATGTATATTGGAACCTATGCCGTCGTCGGTCCGGTGGATGCCGTGATCCCGGTTGACCTGAAGATCCCGGGAAATCCTCCGACACCGGCAGCCATCCTGGAAGGACTCCTGACGTTGATGAATGTGGCGAAAAAAAGATAATTTATTTTTTTATTTTCACATTCAAAAAAATTTAATTCATTTATTAAAGCGTCTCTTCGGGATTTCAGACTGCTTTCTTCCCCGTTTTGCAACAAGTCTGATTCTCCCTATCTGTGCACCGTTCAGGACATCGATGACCTCCTTGACTGAGGGTTCGGGGACATCAATATAGGTGGCTGTCTGACCGATCCTGATATTACCGATATCATTCTGGATGTTCCTGCCACTGTTTCTGACTATCTGCAGAATATCCCTGACCAGAATGCCGTCCTGCCTTCCTGCTGAAAGTCTGACGACTGCCTGTTCTCCCAGGTACTTCAGAAGATCATCCTCTTTTTCGGTTGCAATGCCTGCTGCAATCATCAGAAGAGAGGTTGCAAGAGCGACAGGGTCGGCACCTTCGGCAAGTTTCTCTTCTATCATCGGCCGACAGAACGTGAGGTCTCCGGTCTTCATCAGGGCATCGGCATCGGCAAGGGTGGTCGTCGCCTTCTTCCCGCCTATCTCACGAAGGGTCGGGATAGGGAGTGGTTCAGGCTCTGCACGGGTGCTCCGTCTGACATCCCGAAGTCTGTACCGCTCACGGGGGCTGACAAAGCTGATGGCACGACCGGTACGTCCTGCCCGTGCCGTTCTCCCAATCCGGTGTACATAATACTCATCATCCTGGGGGAAGTCAAAGTTACAGACAAGGTCTATCTCTTCAACATCAATCCCACGGGCAGCAACATCGGTGGCGATCAGGATCTCAAGCTGCCCCTTTCTGAATGCATTCATGACTTTGTCACGCTGGGCCTGTGCCATACCGCCATGCAGTCCGTCGGCAAGGAACCCTTCTGCCTTAAGGGCGCTGGATACGGCGTCAACGGCAATCTGGGTATTACAAAAGATGATGGTCCGCTGAGGTTGGTAAAATTCAAGAACTCTGATGAGCGTATCTGCTTTTGCCGGTTCCCTGACTTCGATATAGTATTGTTCGATCTGCGGGACCGTCAGTTCCTGGTGGACCATCTTGACATCGATGGGGTTTTTCTGGAAACGTCGGGAGATATCAAGGATTTCAGGAGGGAACGTTGCAGAGAGGATCACGGTCTGTCGTTCTTTTGGAATATGGGATAAAATCTCTTCGATATCTTCGCGAAAACCCATATCCAGCATCTGGTCTGCCTCATCAAGGACAACAAGGGAGACCGCATCAAGAAGGAGTGTCTTTCTTTTGATATGATCAATAACCCGCCCAGGTGTTCCAATGACTATCTGGACACCTCTTGACAAGGCCTTAATCTGTCGTTCAATAGGCTGGCCCCCGTACACAGGCAGGATTGATATCCCCTTTTTATGCATTGCCAGTTTATTGAGTTCTGTTCCTACCTGCACCGCCAGTTCTCTGCTTGGACAGAGGACAATTGTCTGAACGTTCCGGTTAGCAGGCTGGCAGAGTTCGATTGCAGGGATACCAAACGCGGCAGTCTTACCAGTTCCGGTATATGCCTGTCCTGCTACATCATTGCCGGCGAGAATTAATGGGATAACCTCTTGCTGTATTGGGGTTGGTTCTTCATATCCGATATCACGGATGGCTTTAATGATTCCAGGTGAAAGCTGGAGGTCTGAAAAAGAAGGTATTTCCATCGCATATTCTGCGTGTCATGGGGATATAAGCATAATGGTTTTGCTCTGAAAAACCTGGGTCTTAAACCGATATTATCCCGCCGCTTTTTACCGGCTCTGGGATGTCGCGGAAAAATATACAGAAATGTGTTACTTTTCAGAGCAGGGTAATCAGCATCGCAACAACCCACGGAATAATGAGGTTGTCATCGACGGGACTTAGGAGCTCGACACATCCGGCAACAAGTGAGATGAGCACCGCATACATCGGGGGCGAAATAAACAAGAGCAGGGCCGCCGTGATAATGACACCTCCAAGGAACCCTTCAAGGGTCTTTTTCTTCCATATCCGGTGCGTTCCAAACCGAATACCAAAGATTGTTGAAAATCCGTCCAGCACGGCAAGGACTGCAACCGATACGGCAGCGACAACCGGTGGGAAGAACATCAACGTTACGAGGGCACTGAATACAAAGAAGAATGCTCCCTTCCCAGGAAACTCTCCTTCACGCTCCATATGGTGAATGAGTGTGCTGATAAGCGGGATGGTATATCCTTTCATGCACAGGTCAATGAGGATAAGACCGATGTACAGGGAAAATCCGATGATCATGGCGGCATGATATGTCGGGAATATAAGGATTACACCGGCAACAAGGAGTCCGAATAACAGATGGGATGTCTTGCGCAGGTACTCATTCATACGTACAGGATGTCTGCGAACATCTTAAGGTGATCCCTGTCCGGGGGTTCCCCCGGTAGGGAAAAAAGGCTGGTTTTGCGAAAAATGTGGGGATGATTACTCATCCTTGAATATGTTGATATAGATGGAATCGGTTCCGGTTGCATCAAGCCGGGCCCGCTCTGCCTTCTCCTCAACAAATGCGTGGATTGGCGGAGTCATGTCAATACCCGGTGTGTGCTTGAACTGCTTCTCAATCTCAACCTGCTGGGAGTGCATGAAGAGTGCATTCCGGATATCCATCGAACAGAGTTCCTCACACTGACCACAGTTGATACAGGAGTCAGAGATGTGTGCGAACCTGATCAGGTGGAACATAAAGCCTGGCGGGAGCTGTCCCGGAGTGATATACCAGGGCTTCTTGGTTGAACACTCAACACAGTAACAGATCGGACAGTTCTCTACACAGGCATAACACTTGATACACTTTGATGTCTCGTCCATCAGGAGTTTTAAGCGGTCCTTGCCTTTGCCGAGTGATGCAAAGTCTTTCTCACGCCACTCGTCACCGAGTTTGAGCATGGCCTTCTCAACCTTGCCACGGATCTCGATACCCTTTGGATCGGCTGCGGCAACTTCGACAGCACCCTTTGCCTGTGCATCGGAGAGGAGCTTTGCACCCTTCTCTGAACAGACTTCGATAAAGGTTGCCTTTCCTGCCTTGTCACCAATGACTCCCCAGTTACCGCATGCAAGATCTGCCTGGCGGGGGATTTTCATCTTACAGCGGCGGCAGTTGGACCGGCGTCCGAACCCTTCTTCTTCAAGTTCATCAATCTTGATTCCCTTGTGTCCGCCTTCGTACTCGATGATGAACTGACCCTTGTCGATCTCTTCCTTGTGAACGGTGTCAGGGTCAACGCCGAACTTCTCAGCGATCATCTTCCGGGCACCAACCGGGCTTACCGATCCACCACAGTTGACCCCGATCATGACGATATTGTCAAGGTTCACCTGGTTTCTCTTTGCAAGCTCGTAAAAGGCCATGACGTCACAACCCTTGCAGGTTACGGCGATCTTCATGCCCTTTGCACCGTCGGCATAGTTCTTTAAGATCTTTGGAAGCAGGAGCGTTCCACAGTGCAGGGACCCTGCGGTGGATGCTACCTCTGCCGGATCGGTGATGAATGCCGGAACTGCATCATAGATATCCTGGCCTTTTCTGACGGCGAGGACCGCGTCTACAAACTTACTTTCCAGTGCATATTTGAGGAGTGCAGTGACTGCTCCACCGCATTCTCCCTTCTCGAGGATCTCTTTGTCTTTTGCCCAGACATAGCTCATATCGCCTTTTGCTGCCATGTTCAGGCCTCCTGTATCTTCTCAACGCGAACCGCACAAGCCTTGGACTCCGGAATCTTTGCGATCGGGTCAAGTGCATTGATGGTCAGCATGTTTGCGGCACATTCGACGTAGTGGAATGGAATGAACATGACACCTGGCTTTATATTGTCAGTGACACGTGCAGTGATGGTGATCTCACCACGGCGGGTCTTTGCCTTGACCAGTTCCTTGTCCTTGATGCCAAGTTTCTGTGCGTCACCGGTGTTGATCTCAATCCATCCGGTTGGCTCTTCACGCTCAAGGTCAACAGACCTGCGGGTCATGGTTCCGGTGTGCCACTGCCAGATGGAACGTCCGGTGGTCAGGACATAGGGGTACTCTTCGTCCGGAACTTCTACCGGCCACTTGAACGGAATTGCGGTCATAAGACCCTTGCCGTCCGGCATACCAAACTTCTCGCCATGGAGAATCGGGGTTCCGGGGTGTTCCTTGGTCGGGCAGGGCCAGTGGAGTGCTTCAGGCCGGTTCAGACGCTCGTAGGTCATTCCTGCGTAGGACGGGGTGAGTGATGCCATCTCGTTGAAGACTTCTTCTGAGGTCTTCCATGGGAACTGGGCTCCATATCCCATTGCTGCTGCGATGGATGCGATGATCTCCCAGTCACCTTTTGCCTCTCCTGGCGGATCCTGTGCTTTTCTCCACATCTGGACACGGCGTTCGGTGGAGGTCTGGGTTCCGTCCTTCTCTGCATAACAGGCTGCCGGCAGAACGACATCTGCAAACTCAGCCGTCTCGTTCAGGAAGATATCCTGGACAACCAGGAAGTCAAGGGTCTTGAGTGCATGCTCGACGTGGGTCAGGTCAGGGTCTGATATCATCGGGTTCTCACCCATGATGTAGAGACACTTGATCTCTCCAGGCTTTTCGGTCAGAACGTTCATAAGCGTGGTGACTTCGTACCCGTTCTCACCTTTTGCAATGCCGTCAGGGAACTTCCATGCATCTGCGAACTTCTTCTGGGCTGCCTCATCAATGACCTTCTGGTATGCGGTGTAGACAACCGGCAGACATCCCATGTCACAGGCACCCTGCACATTGTTCTGTCCACGAAGTGCGTTCACACCGGTTCCCGGCCGGCCGAGGTTTCCGGTCAGCATCTGCAGGTTACCAACAGACTTGACGTTGTCAACTCCGGTGGTGTGCTGGGTGATACCCATGGAGTAGAGGATTGCAGTTGCTCCGGACTTTGCAATCCATTCTGCTGCAGTCTTTATCTGATCTACTGGAACCCCGGTGATAGATGATACATTCTCAAGGCTGTATTCGTCCTTCATGACCTCTTTCTTGAGTTCATCAAAGCCGTTGCAGCGTTTCTCAATGAAGTCCTTTGCTTCCCATCCGTTTCTGATGATCTCCTGCATCAAACCGTTAAAGAGGGCAACATCAGTTCCGGATCTGAACTGCAGGTATAGGTCTGCCTGCTTTCCGGTTGCGGTCAGACGTGGGTCGGCATAGATGAATTTGGCACCTTTTGCCTTTGCCTGCATGACACGGCGTCCGATAAGCGGGTGGCATTCAAAGGTGTTTGAACCGATGATGAAGACACACTTTGACTCGGCGATATCACCGATGGAGTTGGTCATTGCACCGGATCCAAAGATGTTTGCAAGACCTGCGACTGTGGATGCATGGCAGAGACGGGCACAGTGATCAATGTGCTTGGTCTTGAGGACACCACGGGCAAACTTCATCATGGCGTAGTTGTCTTCGTTGGAGACACGTGCTGATGCAAGACAGGCACATTCATCAGGTTTGTAGGATTTGAACTTCTCTGCGATGAGCTTGAGTGCCTCATCCCAGGTTGCTTCTACAAACTTTCCATCCTTCTTAATCAGTGGTTTTGTCAGTCGGTCCGGAGCGTTGATGAATTCATGCGCATAGGTCCCTTTCGGGCAGAGCTTTCCTTCATTCACCGGAGAGCGGTGGTAGGGAGCAGTGCCTACAACCTTTCCGTCCTTTACCACGAGGTTAAAAGAACACCCGGTACCGCAGTACGGGCATGTAGTCTGGACATACTTGAGATCCATTACGATTCCTCGGTAACAAAAGGTTCTGGATTGGGACTATTAAGTCTTGTGAAAAAATTCTCATTTTTGGTGATTAGAAGTGGGACACTTCCACAAGAAGTTCTGGTGCCGGGAAAACCGGACCTGATCGGTAAAACAAGTCCTGCTAATTACCTGTGTTTGTCAACGATGAAGAAAAATGGTTCAGAGAATGGAAAAAACAGGGCGCACTGAAAGGTTCACTTTTTCTTTCTGCTTTTATCAGCAGAGGATGATGAACTCTTCTCACGGGATCCGGTCACCCGGATGTCCACACCATTGACGATCGGATCACCATAGAAGATGTATCTTCTGATGACCTGTCCGTACACCTCAACAATGTCTCCTTTATTGATGTCATTTCGGGGGCTGGTAAACATCTTTACCGTGGTAACACCGGTCCGGTCGCCAATGATGAAATGGGGCCGGTTTAATGATCTGAATCTGACTTCTTCTACAAGCCCTTCGATTTTGATGGGCTTTGATACCATGGATTCGTTGATCTCACGGATCTTTACTTCCTTTGCAGAAGTCTCATACATCGGTATAAGGTCCGAATACTGACTTTGCGAGAGGTACGTCAGACCCATGGGAATGAGAAGAAGACAAATTAATGTCGGAATTCCCCAGATGAGCATACTGGTATCTCCGGTGGAGAATACATAGATAGAAATCAGGACCAGAAAAAATGCGAAGACAAGGATGTGCAGGATTGACGGTCGTATCTTTCTTGGAAGAAACTGCATAAAAAAAGAAGGGTGTGTAATTACTCAAGTGCTTCGATCTCTTTCTTGAAGGCGATCCAGTAGAGGACACCAACAAAGAGCAGACCGCCGACGATGTTTCCAATGGTGACAACGATAATGTTGTTTGTCCACATCGTAACCCAGTTCAGTGTCGCAAGTTTCTCTGCAGTAATGGTTGCGACCTGTTCTGCGTTCAGGTATCCTGCCGTCATGATACCGGCGGGGATGAAGTACATGTTGGCAACACAGTGTTCAAATCCGGTTGAGACGAAAGCCATGATCGGGAACCAGATTCCGAAAAATTTACCAACTGCGTCATCTGCACAGATACCAAGCAGGATAGCGAGGTTAACAAGCCAGTTACATCCGATACCCTTCAGGAATGAAGCCCAGATGCCTGCCATTCCAACATAACTGACCTTTGCAATACCGATATTTACTGCCCGTAATCCAAAGGCGTTCACGGTTGCAAGTCCTGCGGCATTCCAAGTGACAAACGGTCCGTTTGCCATGATGTATGCATAAAAGATAGAACCGATAAGATTTCCGATATATACCCAGATCCAGAGGTTCAGGACTTTTGCCCAGCTGATCTTGTGGACGAATGCTGCGAGAGGTGCAAGCATTGCGTCACCGGTAAAGAGCTCTGCACCGGTAAGGACGGTGATAATAAGCCCGACAGGGAACACTGCTCCCAGAATGAGCTGACCAAACCCAGCTCCTAGGTTGTCTGCGACTGCAGTAGAACAGACGGTGGCGAGGGCACCTCCCATTGCGATATATGCCCCGGACATGAATCCACGGATGATCATGTTCCACCATTCTAGGCCGGCTTTATACTTTCCAGCGCCCGCTCCCTTGGCGATTATTTGTACGGGTGGATGAAATACCATAGTTAGTTACACCTTCACAGAGTCTGCCTGATTCAAGGCCACACAACACGCCTTGCAGGCTTAAACATTAAGTATTTTGTGATAGTATTAAACACTTTTGAAAATAATCACGAACTGAACTGCTCAATTTTCTAAAAAATGTCCAAGGAAAAGGAATTTTTTTACTATCGTACCAGATGTGACACCCTCAACGGTGATTGACGGATGGCCTCTGTGATCATAATCCGCACAATTCATCATCCAGTCCGTCACAGGATAAGGATGATGAATATCGCCGATATTTTTCCTATCCGGAACCTGACCGTGCTCCAAAAGGTTTTATGCGTCCTGTCACTTGTCATTCCCTGGGCAGGAATTGTTTTTTCATTTCTCCTGCATTCCATGGGCATAATTGAAAATGAAGGGAGCTTTATCTGGGGCTGCGTTCTTGGTTCGTGCGTGCTGGCTGCTCTTGCGCTTCTGTTTGAAAAAAAGGATATTGTCTCTATTATGACTCCTATTTACGCATTAATCATCTTTTTCAGCATGGAAATTCCATGGACCATCTTTCTGCAGGTCCTGTACTCATGTACGCTGACTATACTCCTCTGGCGACTCCTCACCAGGTTTCAAACATCAGATCCAATGCGTCATGCTTAAACACCGGACAGGCTGATTGTACTATCCTGTAGATGCGTCGCCAACCGTTTATCTCCCCGATTATTGCGGACCTGGTCTATCAGGCGGTAACAGGAGTTTCGGGGGTACAGTTTACCGACCCCCTTCCCTGTCCGAACTGTATGGGCATGGTGATCAGCCATGATATGAAACCACGGCGGTTTTCGACGGTGTATTCTCCTGATGGGGAGATCCATATCTATGTGTATGTCAAGCGCTTTCATTGTCGGGACTGTGGTCAGCTCTGCTATGCCAAAGCGCCATTTTATGAAAAAAGCAGGTTTGGATCACCGATTGTGGATCTCTGCCTCTCTCTCTCGGAGGACCATACCTTCTCCCATGCGGCAGCTCTGATGAACCGGATGGGGATAGTCATAAACCGGGGGACGGTCAGGAAGACGGTGCAGACTCATTCCCATGAAGTCCGGTCCACCGATCTCTTTGGGATGAAGCTTCCGGACTCCGTGCTGGCCTTGTCAACCCTTGTAACAACGGCAGATCCATCGCAGCCGATTCGGGGTTGTGATGTGCTTCATGCCTGCAGAATAGATACCGGAGACGTGTCCGAAGGTCACCTGGTATCAGATCGAATTCACAACCATTATTGGTCTGACAGATGACCTCTTTGTGAGGAACCGTAATGGAACTGAACGGTGTACCAATTGATAACACATTTGCTGAAGGATTTCCAATATGGGTATCACGGGTAATAATAACCGGAGTGACCCGCGAATGGGCAATGACCGCCGCAATGGAGGCTACCGGGTTTGCAACCTCTGCAATTGGCTGCCCCTGTGAGGCAGGTATTGAAGGATATGTCAGTGCAGACGAGACTCCTGACGGGCGTCCGGGTGTATCCATTCTGATCTGTGCCTCAAAGAAGAAAGTTCCTGAACAGGTCATGGAGCGTATTGCCGAGTGTGTCCTTACTGCAGCAACAACCTCTGTCTTTAATGGCATGCCTGATGCAGAAGAGAAGTTCGATATCAAGATTCACTTCTTTGGAGACAAGTTTGAATCCAAGGTGGAGGTTGGCGGACGGCAGTGCTGGAAGATCCCAATCATGGAAGGAGACTATGTTGGTGAAGAAGTCTTTGGCATGGTCAAGGGTGTCGCCGGCGGGAACTTCTTTGTCATGGCCGACAACCAGATGACTGCCCTTATGGGAGCAAAGGCAGCTGCTGATGCAATTTTTGAAGTAAAAGGGACCATCACCAGCTTCGCAGGCGGTATTGTTGCGTCCGGATCCAAAGTCGGATCAAAGAACTACAAGTTCCCGATTCCGGCAACGACCAATGAGCAGTACTGCCCGACCATCCGTGAGAAGGTTCCGGATACCAAGGTCCCAGAGGGTGTCAAATCCATCTATGAGATCGTCATCAATGGTGTGGATGAGGCATCAGTCAAGAAGGCAATGGCAGCAGGTATCAAGGCTGCAGTCAAAGTTCCGGGTGTTTCGTTCATCAGTGCCGGAAACTACGAAGGAAAGCTTGGACCATTCCAGTTTAAACTGGCAGAACTCTTCTGACCAATATCTTTTTTAACCAATTCACCAGTATTATTACTTACCCTCAGGAGGGTTACTTATGAAACTGGAAGAATATAAGAAGATTTTACTTGCAGCGATCGACAAGGAAGTTGATGCGTATGCTTTTTACATCTCGCTTTCAGAAAAAGTCAAAGATCCGGCTTTGAAGGGAACGTTCAAAGAACTTGCCCAGGAGGAGACTTATCACCGGAAAACTCTCCAGGAATATTTAAGTGGAGCCAGGAAAGAGCTCAAATTTGATGAGGTCAAGGATTACCACATTTCAGACACCATCGAAAAGCCGAAACCATCCATGGACTTAAAGCCCCTTGAAGGTCTTCAGGTTGCAATCAAGCGGGAAGAAGAAGCAATGCAGATGTACGAGCAGTTTGCCGCTGCAAGCACGGATGCAGATCAGAAGAAGACGTTTGAAGAGCTGGCAAAGATGGAGCGCGGTCACAAAGCCCGCCTTGAAGATATATACACCAACAGTGCCTTTTCAGAGGCCTGGTAATCAATTTTATTTTTCAATCATTTCCTGCTTTGGAACGCTTGTAATACTCCTGTCACCAAACCGGTGAGGTAAAGCGATAGGAACACGATATATTCTACCGGGATAGGAGTGAATGAAGGCGACCAAGGCATCGGTCTGGGACTTATTTAACGGGGCAAAACAATACAAGGTCCCGCTGTTTCAGCGCCCGTACGTATGGTCACGACAACAGTGGGAGCAGTTATGGGCGGATATCAGGGAACAATATGCTCTCCGTACCGGACCGGAGAAATCGCCTGCCCGGTTCCTGGGTTCTATCGTTGTGGTCAGGGAGTATGAAAAAAACCTTGATAAATATGTCATCATAGACGGCCAGCAGCGGATTACCACCGTTAGCATCATACTCGCCGTTATCAGAGCATTTGCACGAGAGAAAGGGCTGCATGAGCTCTATGATCAGATATCTGATTTTTTAAAGAACGCACCAAAGAGCGGGGAAGGACAGTATGTTGTCATCCCGACCAGGGTCGATAAAAACGCGCTGTTCCATATTTTTGATGAAGACTATGTTTTTGATCAGGATTCAGGGATAGTTGAGTGTTTTGACTATTACTGGTGGCAACTTGACCGGTTTTCCGGGATGGATCTGCATCTTTTGCAGGAAGTGATTACAGAGGATCTCTGTGTGGTCTATATCGAGCTTGATGAGGG
>NZ_JAIWNS010000169.1 GCF_020216685.1 Methanospirillum hungatei
CCCAAGTTCATCCAGTATTTTTGCCTTATATATCATGGCCTTTACATGCCGGGGATCAATCCGGAGCACCTGATCATAACACATCATTGCTTCTGACAGTCTGACAAGATTTGTATAAATCTGTCCTAAATAAAACCATGCATCTGAATTTTCAGGGTGTATATGGATTACCTGTTTAAATAAGGTGATTGCTTTATGTGTTTCATGCAATGCCTGATGCGCCCGTCCTTTATTTAAGAGAGCTCTGGTATCTGTAGGATTCTTATTCAGCACTTTCTGATAACTATCAATAGCCTCAAGAAAACGCCCCGCACGGTGTAAGAGCACGCCCCTGTTAAACCAGGCTTTCAGATTATCTGGTTCTTCTTCAGTAAGGTATTCATAATATTGGAGAAGATCGCCATACCTCTTCAATTTTCGAAGAGCGATGATACGATATCCCTGAGCTGCTGAGTCATGCGGATTTATCTGTAACGCTCGTTCAAGTGGTTTGAGTGCATCCTGAAATCTGTTTAAACCCATATATGCAAGTCCCATGAGATTCCATCCTGTTGACTGAAGCGGATAATAGGTAGTAATAAGGCGGGCAGTATTCAATGCCTCTTCAAACCGGTTCATTTTCAATAGTGAAAAACAGGATATCCAGAGTCCTTCATATGCTTTTGGTTTCAGCCATAGCAACCTCTTCGTTGAAGATAATGCTTCAGAATATCTCTCCAGTTTAATAAGTATACGGGATTTTAATTCCCAGGCATGCTGAAATCGATCATCGAGTTCAAGCAGATGATCTACATTCTTTAATGCTTCTTCCGGGATGTTTGACAGAAGCTGACAAAATGCAATAAGAAAAAGAGTTCTCTTGTGGTCCGGATCGCTTGTGAGAAGTTCATGGAATTCCTGTATTGCTGATTGATATTGATGCAGTTTAAAATGACAAAGGCCCTTAAGGAATAATTTTTTTACTTTTTTTATATCGCCAGTTGGTATCTGCTCAAGATATGTGAGGGCTTTTTGAAAATTGGACTGACGATATTCCCCAAAGGCAAGATAATACAATGAAATGGAACGTGTTCTTTCAAAAGTGAAAGCTTTCTGGAGGTGCTCCCGGGCTTGCTCAAAATTATTTAAGTGTAAATGAATAATACCGAGATATAACCATCCAAGTGGTTCCTCTTCATCAGAAAAGATGACTTTTGAAAGATATGGAAGAGCCTTAATCCATTCATGATCCCTGATAAGCTGAATCCCTACAGCGAGGTAAGGATCAGAACCTGATTCATATTCTTCCTGTATGTCTGATTCTTCTTTTAGCTGGATTTCATCGGTTTCTTCCTGAATCAGGATTTGATCATCGGGGATTTCAGGTTCTTCAGCCACCTCCTGAATTATTACTTCAGAACCAAACAGGTTGAGCGAATCAGAGGTAATACGATCCATTGTATCGTCTGATGGCATATCCTGATCCATACGTTATCCTTGGATAGTAAGGGTATAAGTATTATGCGCTAATTATAGCGAATAATAGGAAATGAAGGTATGAAAATCAGAAATCACGGGCATATCTGACACACATAACTATTGGTACAAGATATAGGATTATAATAGGAACAATCCCGAAAGAAATTTCGTTTCCATCAATAAGTATACCGACCAATGCAGTAAGAGGAAAAACGCTTATCCGGAATGATAAATTATTTATATATTCTTTTGTCGTGCTTTTCCGAATAATCCCTGGTAACTTGAAAATATGAACCCACAAACACAAAAGTATAAGCCCGGAGATCAAAATATTTGCATGGAAAAGAATCCCATAAGGAATAGGAACATCAGAAATACTCCAGAGTAGAGATGATAAGGGAATAAATATTATTGTCAGAAGAAAACCAAAAATCAGATAAACACAGAAGCGGTCTATAAACACGCAATGGCGCATGATTTCAAAAGCCAGTATATAAAAAATTGCGAGCAGAATAAAAGTAAAAATAAAACTGAACCCGTCGAAAAATATTGAGAGAAAAAATTCAATAAAAAAATAAATGTCCTCTGATACATTTCCCGAAGGTAATGGAATATTATTTTTTACAATGAGTGTCATCGCAAACGCAAATATTCCATTCATAAGAATTTCCAGCATATCCTGAGGAACGGGACCTTTACATGGTAGTTTTGGATTTTTCATCTCTTTCTCCTCCATACACAACAAGAATACCTGGTTGTCAGGAACCAGTCCAGAAAGAAGATAATCATAGTCCCATAATACAGATTTCTGGTCAGAGTGATATCATTCAGTGAGAGGAGAATGCCGATGACAGCAGTTACCGGTACATATAATATTTTTCTAGAAAAACACCCGCAAATTCGTGTATTTTCAACAGCAGAAATTATTGGTGGAGTATGTGTGATATGATACCATTCACCCATCAGAAATATACTGATAAATAAAATATTGGTATGGAAAAAGAAGGCAATTATTGAGTTACCTTCAAATATCTGATAGAGATGACTTGTTATCGGGATAAAAATGATTAAAATTAGTAATCCGAAATGTATGGAGATGTATCTTCTGTCAACCTTTTTTAACTGATGAAAAATATGGAATGTTATTATCCATATGAGTGCAATAATGAGAAAGGCATTTACGAAACTTAAAATATCCGGGATTTGCATAAGTCCAAACGAATCAATTTTTGTTTCAGCCATTGCATCAGCAAAAGAAGGAAGACGGACATTTTTAAACAATAATAGTAAGGTAAATACGAATATTCCATTGGTCAATCGGCCAATATTTGTCTTTGTGACCGGCCCCTCATCTATGTTTTCTTCGAGCATATACTGTATAGATCATGTGATGTGTGAGATAATATAGTGGATTTTTCGCTTCGGATATGACTTGGAGTTAAATAGATCTACCAATTCACATCAAAACGCCTTGGATCCAAATCCGATAATATTGAATGATTAATTTCTTCTTCATCCACGAATATGTATCAAAATGTCAGACAAGATATTATGTCTATTAAATGAAAGGTAATGGGCCAGATATTCAGTATATGCCGGGCAATATAATGAGAGTATTATATGAAATTCATCTCAACGTTTATAATCTTTCTCTATATATACAGAAATATAAATCATGATAAAAGAGCAGACCAATAAATCTTAAGATGATACACAATATTCCCAAATACTTCTAATATGAGAAAAATTTTAACCCTGAATACGGTATAATTCTCGATTTTATACTCATTATATGAATGTATGAAAATAAGGATAATATGATTTCATTCGATAAACGAAATTTTAAAGATACTTTACATTCATCTTACAATTATTCAATAATTTTTATATATGTCAATAATTTATAGAATGCACATACGATTGAACCATATTTATCCAAAATCCCTATTTCAAGCAGATATCAAAAATATTAATAAATTTTAGGAATTAGATTGATAGTTAAATAAGATCTTTTCTTATATTATTTATGCAATATAATAAAGGACAACTATGACCGACTCGAGTCTTCCGATTAAGTTATCCAAAGAATTAGAAGAGGTCGCTGACCTGTTCAGAGATATTGGAATGAAAAAAAATTGTGCTCTGGTCCTGGTCGCGTTACTTCAGGATGTTGATCTTTCCTCGCGTGAGATTGAACGGATTACAGATCTCAGACAACCGGAAGTTAGTCTGGCAATAACCGAACTCATGAAGCGAAGGTGGATTGATGTGGTTCGCCTTATAACGGAAAACAAAGGGAGACCTGTAAAAATCTATCATATTATTAAAAGGCCAGAAGATATCCTCGAAGAACTAAGAGAAGAAGTTGTTGACGATTATGAAAGAAGAATACGGGAAATTGAACATATAAAAGAGATAATTTTAAAAAAGAATTGATTTACCTTCCGAATACCTTCTTATCTTCAACTGATATAATACATTGAAAATCTAGAGACTTCCTCTTTTTCATATAATAATAAAGCCATTTTCATTCTCGCCTTGAATCCTCTCTTGAAATAATCGAGAAGAGAGGATTATTGCTGGTAATGTACACTGAAGGGGCTTTATTCAATAATCTAATGAACTGAATTAATTTTAAAATTACTCATTATTTTATTATTCTGAATACGGCTTTGATGATGAACGTTCAGATATGTACATAAGAACCAATATTCAAGGGAAAAAATTATGGAAAATATGCGGTAACCGGGGATCGAACCCGGGCTAAGGGCTTGGGAAGCCCCTGTCCTGCCGCTAGACTATTACCGCAGATGCACCACATATGTTATCGATTATCCTTGATAAATGTTACAATTCATCACGGAATCTACTTCTCTTTCCGTAGCTTTTGAATTTCATGAAGAAACTCCCGCTGGTTTGCGAGTTGAATATCAGCCTGAATACCGAACATGACAATCTGAATACCTACAATAATAAGGGTTACTGAGAGTATCGTGAGCGGAATATGATCAATCTTTAAAAGCCACTCATATACGATGTATATCCCAATACCTGCACCAGCCAGGAGGAAGATGAGCCCTATAAGACCAAAATAAAACATCGGGTTATTCAGCTTGGCCAACCGGTAGATGGTTCGTCCTATTTTTATCCCGTCATGGAAAGGATCCAATTTGGTATCACTTCCGATTCTGACTCCATACGATACCGGAACTATTGCCACCTTATCATCATTCCGAACAGATTCAGAAGATATCTCGGTTTCAATACCAAAACCCTCTTCATATAGTCGCATTCTTTGAAGAGATGCAAGAGTGAATGCCCTGTATCCAGTCAGAATATCATAGAGGTACCGCCCATGACTGATCTTAAATAACCAGTTTAAAATACGGTTTCCGGTTAAATTCAGGCGATTAAATGAGACATGGTTAGAGGGAATCAGACGATTTCCTAATGTCTGATCATATCCGGATAAAAGTGGAAGAACCAGAGCATCTGCATCTGCAGGATCATAGGTATTATCACCGTCAATAAGGATTACATAGGGTTTTGATATATGTTCAATAGCCTGGATAAATGCAGCCCCTTTTCCTTTCCCTTTTTGTATGATCACGTTGGCCCCGGCTTGATGAGCCTTATCTCTGGTATTATCTGTACTATTTCCATCGATAACGAGAATATCATAATACCCGGCATTATGAAACTTCTGAATAAGAGGACCGATTGTCGGCTCTTCATTCAGGGTAGGAATAAGGACGCAGACCTGTTCCCTGGGAACTTCCATCATATATACGTTATTTTAGAAACTATATAGTCCAATCCTCTCGTTCTGTCAATATTAGTGATAGAGAAGATATTTCTGACTAAAAAACCCTAATAAGTCTGCTTAAAAACAAATAATAAATGAAAAAATTAGAAATTATTGATGTATCGCTCAATTTCCCAAGGATGAACAGTGAGGCGGAATTCATCATTTTCTGCAACAGCTATCTTGGTCAGGTTTTCGACGATATGTGGACCGAGTGCATCACAGATAACCTTGTCTTTTAAGAGCTCATCATTTGCTTCGATAAGAGAGCCTGGAAGCATCTCAATACCTCTGCTCTTTCTCTCCTCTTCGGTCAGGTGATAAATATTAACATCGGTTGGTGCAGGAGGAAGGATCTTATTCTTAATACCGTCAAGTGCCGCTGCAATCATACCGGCAAAGAGCAGGTAGGGATTACAGGTTGGATCTGGGCTTCTGAACTCTGCACGAGTACTATTACCACGAGCAGCAGGGACACGAATCATTGCAGACCGGTTTGCTGCACTCCAGGTAATGTATACAGGAGCTTCATATCCGGGTACCAGACGCTTATATGAGTTAATGGTTGGGTTACCAAGACGGGTAAGTGCCTTTGCATGCTTCATAAGACCACCGATATAGTAGAGCATGGTCTCTGAAAGCTGGTTCTCTGCATTTGGATCAAAGAATGCATTCTTCCCGTCTTTGCTCAGTGACCCATGAGTATGCATACCGGTTCCGTTTATCCGGCCGATTGGTTTTGCCATAAAGGTTGCATGCATACCACTCATGAGTGCAAGGGTTTTTGCTGCAAATTTAAAGGTAATAACTTTATCAGCAACAGAGAGAGCATCTCCATATTTGAAATCAATCTCATGTTGTGAGTCTGCAACTTCATGGTGAGATGCTTCAATTTCAAAGCCCATATCAGTCAATGCAAGAACAATCTCACGTCTGAGATCTTCTGCAGCATCACTGGGTGCCAGGTCGAAATATCCTCCATGGTCTACAAATTCGGTAGTGGCCTGTCCTTTTTCATCTCGCTTAAAGACAAAGAATTCTAATTCCGGACCACAGTTGAAAGTAAACCCTAATTTTGCTGCTTCATCCAGATTTCTTTTCAGAACTGATCTTGGATCACCTTCAAATGGTTTGTTACCGTATGTGTAAACATCACAGATAAACCGTGCAACCCGCTTATCTGCCGGTCTCCAGGGAAGAATCTGATAGGTACTGATATCCGGTTTCAGAATCATATCAGATTCATCAATTCGTGCAAATCCTTCGATTGAAGAACCATCAATCCAGATTCCTTCAGTAAGGGCCTTCTCAACCTGAACGACAGGTATTGCAACATTCTTGGGGATGCCAAGGATATCATTGAACTGCAGGCGGATGAATTTTACATTATCAGCCTTTATCCGTGCGATCATTTCGCTGACCTTTGCATCAGACATTGAAACATACTTCTACCTAATTACATTTAAATTTAACTCTCACGGATCATTTTTTTCTTGTTACTTATTCATGTAGATTTACATGAATGATCACCAATCAGTTTTGAGTGGAGGGCTATTCAAAAAAAAGTAATGTTATCAGAAAAATAAGTTACAATTTCAGCGTTTCAAGGAGATATTTGCACCGAACAGGTTAATAAAGATGAAAAGCTTATAAGAATCATACAAGCAGTTAGCTTCCATGCCGGAATTATCCGGAATTTGCTCGTTGCCTTATAATGCATGTCAATGAGACTTATGTGATGTTATGTGTGGAATAATCGGAGTAATAGATAAACAGCGTGAGCTCATGGATGGCTCCTCCATCAGGGATGCCCTTTCGATAATGGATGAGCGCGGAAGTGGTGAAGGTGCCGGATATGCAGCATATGGAGTATACCCGGACTACGCCGATCTTTATGCCATTCATGTTTTTTATGATAATCTGGTCGAACCTAAAGCCCAGGTAGAAGATCTCCTCGAAACCTGGGGGATGATAGAGCATGATGAAGAGATACCGACCTTCGAACAGGCAGGAATACCCAAAATTCATACGCCTTGGAGATACTTTTTCCGCCCCAAGACACGGTTAATGCAGCGGAGCAGAACTCCTGATGATGAGATTGTAAAACACATTGTCATGGAAGTGAATAAATCCATAAAGGGAGCATTGATTTTCTCATCAGGAAAAAACATTGGCGTATTTAAGGCATCCGGATGGCCAGAGGAGGTTGCTGATTTTTACCGGGTCGAGAAATATGAAGGATATCTCTGGCTTGCCCATAATCGGTACCCGACAAATACCCCCGGATGGTGGGGTGGAGCTCATCCCTTTAATCTCCTGAACTGGAGTGTTGTCCACAATGGAGAAATTACCTCATATGGAACCAACAGGAGATATATTGAGAGTTTTGGATATGACTGCACGATGTATACCGACACGGAAGTTGTTGCATATCTCATGGATCTCCTCGTCCGACGACACGGATTGACCCAGGAACTGGCAGTACGTGCTCTTGCTCCTCCCTTCTGGGAAGAGATTGAACGAATGCCCGAAGATATTCAGAGATTAAATACCGCTCTTCGTCTCACATATGGGTCGGCGATGATGAACGGGCCTTTTGCTATTGCTGTTGCTTCTCCAGACTCGATTGTCGGATTTTCAGACAGAATTAAACTCCGCCCCTTGGTAATCGGCGAACATGACAACAAGGTATTTATCTCCAGTGAAGAGGCAGCAATCCGAACGGTGGATTCTGCGATTAAGAATATCTATATGCCAAAAGCAGGCCATCCAATTGTTGGGAGGACGGTCGCATGATCATTGGATCCAGACCAACAAAATTTCAGGTTGTTATTGACAAGAACCAGTGCATGCTCTGTGGAAGATGTGTAGATAACTGCTCATATGGTGTATTTCGGATGGAACCAGAAGGAATCATCACGAATACCCGAAATTGTGTGGCCTGTCACCGATGTATCTCACAATGTCCCCGTGATGCTATCACCATCATGGAGCGTCCCTGTGATTACCGGTCTCATCCGGTCTGGACTGCTCAGGTGAAAGAAAATATCTTTAAACAGGCAGAAAGCGGAAAAATTCTCCTTGGCGGGATGGGGAATGCACAACAATACCCAATCTTATTCGATCACCTGGTTCTCGATGCCTGTCAGGTAACAAATCCTTCAATTGATCCACTCCGTGAGCCGATGGAACTTCGGACATACATCGGAAAAAAACCCCGGCAACTTGAATTCATTCAAAAATCTGACTCAGACATCAGTCTTGTAACAGAGCTGGTACCAAATCTCAAACTTGAGACCCCGATAATGATTGGTCATATGAGTTATGGGGCTATCTCTTTGAATGCTCACAAAGCGATGGCAAAAGCGGTATCAGATATTGGGACATTTATGGGAACCGGAGAGGGAGGGCTCCATGAAGCTCTGTATCCCTATCAGGAACACATGATTGTGCAGGTTGCATCAGGAAGATTTGGCGTTGATGTCAATTACCTTGAACGAGGAGCTGCCATCGAAATTAAGATAGGTCAGGGAGCAAAACCCGGAATCGGCGGACATCTCCCTGGTGAGAAGGTTTGTGCTGATGTATCTTGTACACGGATGATCCCGGAAGGCAGTGATGCCATAAGTCCGGCACCTCATCATGATATTTACTCCATTGAAGATCTGAAACAACTGGTAATTAGTCTGAAAGAAGCAACTGAATGGAAAAAACCAGTCTTTGTAAAAATTGCAGCGGTACATAATGTAGCAGCCATTGCAGCAGGGATTGCCAGGTCAGGAGCAGATGCAGTAGTAATCGATGGATTCAGAGGAGGAACAGGAGCAGCACCATCAGTCTTCAGAGATCATGTCGGTATCCCGATAGAAGCCGCCGTTGCAGCCGTGGATACAAAACTCAGGAGACAGGGAATCAGAAACGAAGTCTCCATCATCGCATCCGGTGGAATCAGGCAGAGTGCAGATGTTGCAAAAGCTATCTGTCTTGGAGCAGATGCAGTCTATATCGGAACTGCAGCTCTCGTAGCGATGGGATGCAGGGTGTGTGGAACCTGCTATCGTGGTCTTTGTACATGGGGAATAGCAACACAGCGTCCGGATCTTGTCGCAAGACTGGATCCTGAAGAGGCGTCACATAATGTAAAAAACCTCATTGATGCATGGACATTGGAACTTGCGGAATTGATGGGTGCTGCAGGAATCAATAGTATTGAATCTCTTCGTGGGAACCGTGACCGTTTGAGAGGATATATGCTTGATCAGTCAATGCTTGATGTTCTTGATGTCAAAGCGATAGGAGCCTGACATGACTACTATTACAATAGATGCGGCAGGGATTCACTATACTCCGCTCAACAAACAGATCAGGCAGGCCGTCCGTGACGGGGCTTCTGAAATCATTTTAAAAAATGTCATGGGTCAGCGGTTTATCGGTGATGGCCTTATCGGCAATGTGAAAATTACCATTCACGGAGTACCCGGAGGCGATCTGGGGATGTTCATGAAAGGACCCACCATTGAAGTATTCGGGAATGCCGACCACGCACCTGGAAATACCATGGATGAAGGTACAATTATCATTCACGGTGCGAGTGGTGATGCAACCGCTCATAGTATGAGGGGAGGGAAAGTCTTCATCAGGGATGATATCGGCTATCGTGGCGGAATTCATATGAAACAATATCAGGATAAACGTCCGGTCCTGATTATAGGAGGAACAGCCAAGGCATTTTTAGGAGAATATATGGCAGGCGGACTTGTTATCATGTTCCGGATTCAGGATGAAGAACCATATGCAGAGATGGGCCTTGCAAGCGGCATTCATGGGGGTGAAATTTTCATCAGGGGGGCAGTTGAAGAATGGACTTTGGGTATCGGGAGTAGTGCAAGACCGGCAACATCAGAGGATATTGATAGAATAAAATCATTCATCTCTGAATTCTCTCAATATTATGGCATTGACCCTGTGAAACTGATGAACAGCTCATATACCCGGATAGCACCGGTGAGTGCCCGGCCATTTGCCGGTAAATATACCTGGGAGTGAGGACATGATAAAGAAAAAAACCTATACTGCATTACAGGAAGAAGTCTGGGATGCGGGTATCTGCAGCGGATGTGGTGCATGTGTTGCGGTATGTCCTGCTGATGCTCTGTATGTTCCTGATGATCCTGGTATTGTCCGCCCCATCTCATCCGGTTATTGTAAACAGGAGACTGATCAGGTACCATGTGGAGCATGCTATGAAGTATGCCCCCGGACAAAACCAGAAAAAGGAGAATTGCTCGGCAATTATCTCTTCTGTAAAGGTGCGCGTGCAACTACTGAAATTTCACATAAACAAAGTGGAGGAGCAGTCACTGCAATACTGGCAGATGCATTCTCGAAAGGTCTTATCGACGGGGTCATTACTGTTTCAGAGGATCGCTGGACTCATAAACCCATATCTGTTCTTGTTACCAGTGCCGGTGAGATGCTTGAACATGCAGGAAGCCGATATAACTGGAGTGTTCCAGTATTAAAGGCATTGAAAACAGCGGTCGTTTCGAAAAAGTTAACTAGGATTGCCATCATCGGGACTCCATGTGTCATGCAGGCTGCCCGTCTCATGAAAGACTCTTCTCATGATCTGGTAAGACCCTTCGGGAAAGCAATCAGACTGATGATCGGTCTTTTCTGCACGGAGAGTTTCAATTATTATCCCTTAATGGAAGAGATACTGAAACAAAAGCACAATATTCAACAGTATGAAATCATTCGAATGGATGTAAAGGGAAAGCTTGAGCTGACCCTGTCAGATGGAAATACTGAAAACATTCCTTTGAAAGAGATAGAATCTGCAATAAGGGAAGGATGTAAAACTTGTAAGGATTTTACTGCTCTCGATGCTGATATTTCTGCAGGTAGTGTTGGAACACCGGATGGATGGACAACACTTCTTATCCGTACCGGTGTGGGAGAGCAGTTCGTAAAAAGTGCTGTACAATCAGGAATGCTTGAACTTATGCAGGAAACGGATATAAGTGCAGTTACAAGACTTGCTGAAAAGAAAATTACTCATTAATTTTTAACCTTTCTCCGGATACTATTTATCTCTCTATAGTGAATATAGAAGGAGATTATCTGATTTGCAATGGATGATAACACTTCTGAAGACCTTCCTCCTCATAGTAGACTATCTGCAG